>JBGARW010000022.1:0-27672 GCA_044230015.1 Gallionella sp.
GCCGAGCCGCTTCTTCTTGTCTGCCACATATTCCTGATAGTTGCCATCAAAGAACGTCCACTTCGAATCGCCTTCGCAGGCGAGGATGTGGGTGGCGATGCGGTCGAGGAACCAGCGGTCGTGGGAGATGACGGCGACGCAGCCGGCGAATTCGAGCAGCGCGTCTTCGAGGGCGCGCAGGGTCTCCACGTCGAGGTCGTTGGAGGGTTCGTCGAGCAGTAAAACATTCCCGCCAGAGATCAGCGTTTGCGCCAGATGCAGACGGCCGCGTTCACCGCCGGAGAGCTGGCCGACGATCTTGGCCTGGTCTGCGCCCTTGAAGTTGAATCGGCCGATGTAGGCGCGCGCCGGGGTTTCGTATTTGCCCACAGTGAGGATATCGTTGCCGCCGGAGATGGCATCGAACACGCTCTTGTCGTTCTCCAGTCCTTCGCGCGACTGGTCGACGAAGGCGATCTTGAC
The DNA here is from genome assembly GCA_044230015.1 of Gallionella sp. GTDB lineage: Bacteria > Pseudomonadota > Gammaproteobacteria > Burkholderiales > Gallionellaceae > Gallionella. Next base: position 463 of record JBGARW010000022.1, read on the forward strand.
GGTCTGGCCGATCTTCACTTCGCCGCTGTCCGGCTGTTCCTTGCCGGTGATCATGCGGAACATGGTCGATTTGCCCGCGCCGTTCGGGCCGATGATGCCGACGATGGCGCCGGGCGGTACCTTGAAGCTGAAGTTGTCGATCAGCAGGCGGTCGCCGTAGGCCTTGGAAACATTGTTGAATTCGATGACTTCGTTGCCGAGTCGCTCGCCGACCGGGATGAAGATCTCCTGCGTCTCATTGCGCTTCTGGTATTCCTGCGAGTTGAGCTCCTCGAAGCGGTTCAGGCGCGCCTTGGATTTGGCCTGGCGCGCCTTGGGGTTCTGGCGCACCCATTCCAGTTCCTGCTTCATCGACTTCATGTGCGCGTCGATCTGCTTGTTCTCGGTCTCCAGCCGCGCTTCCTTCTGCTCAAGCCATGAGGAGTAGTTGCCCTTCCACGGGATGCCGTGGCCGCGGTCGAGTTCGAGGATCCATTCGGCGGCGTTGTCGAGGAAGTAGCGGTCGTGGGTGACGGCGACCACGGTGCCGGGGAAGCGCACCAGGAATTGTTCCAGCCATTCCACCGATTCGGCGTCGAGGTGGTTGGTCGGCTCGTCGAGCAGCAGCATGTCGGGCTTTTCCAGCAGCAGCTTGCACAGCGCCACGCGGCGCTTCTCGCCGCCGGAGAGGTTCCTGATGACGGCATCCCATTCCGGCAGGCGCAGCGCGTCGGCGGCGATGTCCATCTGGTGTGCAGAGTCGGCGCCGCTGGTGGCGATGATCGCTTCGAGACGCGCCTGCTCGGCGGCGAGCGCGTCGAAATCGGCGTCCGGTTCGGCATAGGCGGCGTACACCTCGTCGAGTTTCTGCTGCGCCTGCATCACTTCGCCGAGGGCGGATTCCACTTCCTGGCGCACGGTCGCTTCGGGGTCGAGCACGGGTTCCTGCGGCAGGTAGCCGATGCGGATGTTCGGCAGGTGCTGCACCTCGCCGTCGTATTCCTTGTCCACGCCGGCCATGATGCGCAGCACGGTGGACTTGCCCGAGCCGTTCAGGCCGAGCAGGCCGATCTTCGCGCCGGGGAAGAAGGACAGCGAGATGTCCTTGATGATCTGGCGCTTGGGCGGGACGATCTTGCTCACGCGGAGCATCGACATTACGTATTGGGCCATTTTGCTTTGCGGTAAGAGTGTTTGCGGAGGAGGCGTAGCTTAACCGATAGCGCCGGGCACGGGTAGCGCGCCGCGCGGCGAATTGATAAGATGGTATCGCCTCATTCGCCAACCGAGCCCTACACCAAACGACCCTTACACCAAACGACAGGAGACGCCCGATGAAGATCACCATGAAGAAGTTGCTGGCCGAACTCAACAAGGACCTGGAATGGGAATACTCGGCGGCCATCCAGTATGTGCAGCACGCCTCCACGATCAACGGCGCGCAATTCGATTCCATCCAGAAGGAACTGCTGATCCACGCGACCGAGGAGATGCAGCATGCCGTGATGCTCTCCGAGCAGATCGACTACCTCGGCGGCGTGCCCACGGTGGACGTGGAGAAGCGCGAGATATCCAAGGACAGCGTGGAGATGCTCAAGCAGGACCTGTGGGGCGAGGAGAACGCCATCAAGCGCTACAAGGAACGCATCGCCCAGGCCGAGGCGCTCAAGGAATACGGCCTGCGCCGCGTGCTGGAAGACATCCTGATCCAGGAAGAAGAGCACAAGCGCGACATCGCCAACGCGCTTTCCAAATAGCGGGGCCGGCTGCCGGATAGCTTCCGGCCATCCGGTTCCCCGCCGGTAGTGCATGGGGGTCTTGCGCATGAAGACTGTCACCCGCCGCAAACACATCCTCTTCCGGTTGCCGCTGGCCGAGACGCTGCGCCACTACCGCCCCGGCTGGTTCACCGGCGACGCGGTGGCGGGGCTGTCGGCGTGCATCGTGATGATCCCCTCGGTGATCGCCTATGCCGAGCTGGTCCACCTCCCGCCGATCACCGGGCTGTATGCCGCGCTCGCGGCGTCCGTCGGATATGCCCTGTTCGCCAGTTCGCGCCATGTGATCGCCGGCCCCGATGCCGCCATCGGGCTGCTGGCCGGTTCCGCCATCCTGCCGCTGGCCGCGGCCGACCCGGCGCGTACCGCGATCCTTGCCGCCGAGCTGGGCATACTCTCGGGGGTGGTGCTGCTGCTCGCCGCCCGGCTGCATCTGGGCGTCATCGCCGATCTGCTGTCGCGCCCGGTGCTGATAGGCTACCTCAACGGCGCCTCGCTGGTACTGATCTCGACCCAGCTGGGCAAGATGTTCGCCATCAGGACCCAGGGCGAGGAATTCTTTCCCATGCTGGGCACGTTGATCCGGCAGTTGCCGGACACCCACCTGCCGACCCTCGCCTTCGGGCTGGCGCTGGTGGCGTTGCTGGTCGCCCTTGCGCGCTGGCTGCCGCGCATCCCCGGCGCGCTGGCCGTCTCTGCCGTGGCCATACTGGCCGCTTTCCTCTTCGATCTGGAGGGGCGCGGCATCGCGCTGGTGGGCGAGGTGCCGTCGGGTATCCCGCAACTGGCGATACCGCCGATGCCGTGGTCGGACATCGCCGCGCTGGCGCCGGCCGCCGTGGCGATCGCCTTCCTCGCGTTCTCCGACGGCATCCTGCTGGCGCAGACCTTCGCCGAAAAGCATCGTTACGAGATCAACCCCAACCGGGAGCTTGCGGCACTCGGGTCGGCCAACATCCTGGCCGCCCTGTGGCAGGGCTTCCCGGTTTCCGCCAGCCAGTCGCGCACCTCCGTCGTCGATGCCGCCGGCGGCCGCTCGCAGGTGGCGCAACTGGTTGCGGCGGGAGGATTGCTGCTGTTCCTGCTTTTTCTGACCGGGTTGATCGCCATGTTGCCCAAGGTGGCCCTCGGGGCGATCCTGATCGTGACCGCCGTGGGCATGCTTGAGATGGCCTCGCTGCGCGGCCTTTACAAGGTGGATCGCAGCGAGTTCAGCATCGCCATGGGAGTGACGGCGGTGATACTGATAGCCGGGGTCGTGCCGGGCATCATCGCCGGCCTGCTGGTGTCGCTGATCGCGGTGCTGGTGGAGATATCGCGCCCGCGCGACGCCGTGCTGCGGCGCCTGGTCAGCGATGGCAAGTTCCACGATTGCCTCGACGAGGACGAGGCGGAGAACGTGCCCGGCGTGATCGTCTACCGCCTCTACGCCCCGCTCATCTTCGCCAATGCCCGCCATGTGATCGCGCGCATCCGTGCGCTGGTCGAGGAGGCCGACCCGAAGCCCGAGTGGCTGATCATCGATGCGCAGGCGATCACCGACATGGACATCACCGCGGCACAGCGATTCGCCGAGCTTTACCGGGAGCTCTCCGCCCAGGGGATCGAGGTCAAGATCGCCGACACGCCGCGGCCGTTCCGCGAAGAGCTCGCCAAGGTCGGGCTTACCGACGCTCTGGGAAGCCAGCAGTTCTTCGTTTCCGTGAAGAAGGCGGTCGAGGCGTTCGAGCAGCGCCACAGACCTGGAACGCCTTCATAGATTACCCGTAGCCAGATACCCGGTCAGACGCGTTCCAGCACCGCCGCGAAGAAACCGTCCGTGCCGTGCAGGTGCGGGCGCAGTTCCAGATGGTCGCCCATCTCCAGCGGGATCTTCTGTTGCCGCAGCACCTCGCCGGCCGGGCGCAGCGCGAAGTCGGGATGCGCGGCGAGGAAGGCCTGCACGACAAGCTGGTTCTCTTCCGGCAGGATGCTGCAGGTCGCGTACACCATGCGCCCGCCCTTCTTCAGCAGGCGGCTGGCGGAGGCGAGGATGGCGGCCTGTTTGCGCGTGAACTCCGCGACGTTGCCGGGCGACTGGCGGAACTTCAGGTCCGGGCTGCGGCGCAGCGTGCCCAGGCCGCTGCACGGCGCATCCACCAGCACGCGGTCGATCTTGCCGGCGAGGCGCTTCACCTTGAGGTCGTTCTCGTGCGCGATGAGCATCGGCTGGATGTTGCTCGCGGCGGAACGCTTCAGGCGCGGCTTGAGGTTGGCGAGGCGTTTTTCGGAAGTGTCCATCGCGTACAGACGGCCCTGCGAATTCATCAGCGCGGACAGCATCAGTGTCTTGCCGCCCGCCCCGGCGCAGAAATCCACCACCATGTCGTTGCGCTTCGGCGCGAGCAGGAAGCCGAGCAGCTGGCTGCCTTCGTCCTGCACTTCTATCTTGCCCTCGGTGAACAGCGCGTCGCGATTGAGCGGGATCTTTTCCTTGAGGCGGATGCCGACGGGCGAGTATGGCGTGGCGGCGGCCTCGATGTTCTGGTCGTGCAGTTGCTGCAATATGTCGTCGCGTTTGGCGAGCAGGGTGTTGACGCGGATGTCCAGCGGCGCGCCGTGCTGCATGGAGCGGCCGATGGCGAGGATGTCTGCATCGGAGTATGACGCGCGCATCTTCTCCACCAGCCATTCGGGCAGTTCGGCCTGCACCGGCAAGGCAAGCTCCTCGACCTTCACGCCCTTCACCGTGGCGAGCCATTCCTTCTCGTCACGCTTCAATACCGGCTCGATCTCGCGCAGGTTGTAGCCGCCGAACCTGACCAGCCAGGCGAGCGCCATGCGGCGCGGAGTGGCGTTACCGGCGCAGGCATGTTCCAGCAACAGGCGGTGGCGCAGCACGCCGAACACGGTCTCGGCGACCAGTTCGCGTTCATTCGAGCCGATGCGCTCGTTCTTGAAGAAGTAGCGCAGCGTGGTGTCGGCGGGATGCGCCAGCGGCAGGATGGCGCGCAGTGCCTGGATGGCGAGTTCGAGGCGGTATTCGGTGATCAGCATGGAAAGTTTGGCTTCTCGAATTCAGGCGCGCAGTTTAGCAGGGTTGTTGATGCAACGCCTCGGGCGCAGGCACTCTTGAATGGATGCGCGAACCATAGTCGTTCCGGTTCCGGGATGATCGCTTTCAGTGCCTGGAAGATCTCGCGGTGATTTTTGGGAGGGCGGCACGGACACGGTGGGGCGGAGCCCTTTGGTGCGGGAAGTGCCAGCAGGCCTCCGGTCTGTGCGACCCGCTTCACTCCGGTTCGGGAATGATCTCTTTCAGTGCCTGGAAGATCTCGCGGTAATTCTTGGGAGGCTTCCCCGCCTCCTGTTCCTTCTGCGCGTTGCGGATCAGCGCGCGCAGGCGCTGCACGTCGGTTTGCGGATGGGCGGCGAGCAGCTCGGTCAATGCGCCGTCGCTCTCCAGCAGGCGGTCGCGCCAGCGTTCCAGCTGGTGCAGGTGGGCGGTGTGCTGTTGCGAGTAGCCTTTCCAGGCGTTCAGCCTGGCGACGATCGGCGCGGGATCCACATCGCGCATCAGCCTGCCGATGTACTGCATCTGGCGGCGCTGCGCGCCGAACTTGTTGATGCGACGCATCTCGTGGATCGCGTCGCGCAGGGTCTCCGGCAGGTCGAGTTGCGCCAGCTGGTCCTTGCCGAGCGCGACCAGTTCCGCGCCGATGCCCTGCAACTCGAGCATCTGCTGCTTGACCTTGGTCTTGCTGGGGGGCAGCTCCGGTTCTTCGTCTTCATTGCTGTGCGGGTGGCGCCGGTTCATGGTGTGCGGTGCGGTAATAAGATGCTGCTATGATACCGCCTTTCGTCATTCCCGCTTTCGTTTATGGGTACGCCCGCACCATCTGCCACACGCGCCATCCGGCCGGCGCATGAAAGGTTCTCCAACCCCGCCGACGGTTTGCGCGACATCGCCCGGGACATGCTGGCGTATGCCGAACAACGCGGCGCATCGGCCGCTGCCGCCGATGTCTCCGAGGGGTTCGGCCAGTCGGTCACGGTGCGCCACGGCGAGGTGGAGACCATCGAATACAACCGCGACAAGGGCCTGGCCATCACCGTCTACATCGGCCGGCAGCGCGGCAACGCCAGCACCTCGGACTTTTCGCCGCAGGCGGTGCGCGATACGGTGGATGCCGCGTTGTCGATCGCGCGCCATACCGCGCAGGACGATTGCGCCGGCCTGCCCGACGCCGACCTGCTGGCGCGCGACTGGCCCGACCTGGATCTGTACCACCCGTGGGAGCTGCCGGTCGAGGCGGCAATCGAGTTGGCCAGGGAATGCGAGCAGGCCGCGCTGGATGCGGATGCACGCATCGTCAATTCGGAAGGTGCGACGGTGAACGTGCACGAGGCGCAGTTCGTGCACGCCAACAGCCTCGGCTTCATCGGCGGCTATCCCACTTCGCGCCACAGCCTGAGTTGCGCGGTGATCGCCGGCAAGGACGACGCGCTGGAGCGCGATTACTGGTACAGCGTGGCGCGCGATGCTTCGGATCTGCAGGACGCGCGGCAGCTCGGGCGCATCGCTGCGGAACGCACGGTGCGCCGTCTGGATGCGCGCCAGCTCGACACCATGCAGGTGCCGGTGCTGTTCGAGGCGCCGGTCGCGTCGGGCCTGCTGGGGCATTTCGTCGGCGCGGTGAGCGGCGGCAGCCTTTACCGCAAATCCTCGTTCCTGCTCGACCAACTGGACAAGCCGGTGTTTGCGCCGCACATCAACCTCGAAGACATCCCGGACATCCGCAAGGGGCTGGCCTCCAGCCCGTTCGATGACGAGGGGGTGCGCGTGCAGCGCCGCGCCATCGTCGAGGGCGGCGTGCTGCGCGGCTACTTCCTCGGCAGCTATTCGGCGCGCAAGCTCGGCATGCAAAGCACCGGCAATTCCGGCGGCAACCACAATCTGGTCCTGAGAGCATCGGGCGGGGAAACCGGGGAGCTGGATCTTGCCGCGCTGCTGAAAAGGATGGGGCGCGGCCTGCTGGTCACCGAACTGCTTGGCCAGGGGGTGAACCATGTCACCGGCGACTATTCGCGCGGTGCGGCGGGCTTCTGGGTGGAGGGCGGCGAGATCCAGTATGCGGTGCAGGAGATCACCATCGCCGGGAACCTGAAGGACATGTATCGCAACATCGTCGCTGTGGGCAGCGACATCCTGGTGCAGGGTTCGCGCCAGTGCGGCTCGACCCTGGTGGAAGGGATGACCATCGCGGGGCGCTAGCCGCCAACGGTCGGCGGCCAACGCCCGGTGGACATCGTCAGCCCCAGATGACCTCGGGCACTTTCAGTCTTTCCACAGGCTTGTCGCCGAGCAGGTGCTCCTCGATGATGGCGGTCACGTCGTCCTTGCCCACGCCGCCGTACATCACGCCCTCGGGATAGACCAGTACGCTGGGGCCGGTGCCGCAGGTGCCGAGGCAGCCGCTGCCGGTCACCGCGTAGCGCCCCCATAACTGCCTTTTCTCGAACTGCTGCATGAATTCCTGCAACACGGCCGCGCTGCCCTTTGCCGCGCAAGAGCCGCGCGGATGGTCCTCCGGGCGTGATTGCGTGCAGACGAATACATGTTTCTTTGGCTTGCCCATTCAACTCTCCTGTTTGTTCGACTGTGACTCGATTTCCGGTCGCATCCGCTGGGGATGCGCCGTCATTGTAAGCGATTGGGCGGGCCCGGAATATTCCGGAGGCGTGCTTGTGGCCGGATGGCGGGGTGCGGCACCCCCTGTAGAGTATCCATGCAACATGGTAGAATCCGCGCCTTTCCCGCTTTCATAATTTTCAGGAATAGACACCATGTTCTCCAGGAAAAACACCATCGCCGCGGTCGACCCGGAACTGTGGGCCGCGATCCAGAACGAAAACCGCCGCCAGGAAGACCATATCGAGCTGATCGCCTCGGAGAACTACACCAGCCCGGCGGTGATGGAGGCGCAGGGCAGCCAGCTGACCAACAAGTATGCCGAGGGCTATCCGGGCAAGCGCTATTACGGCGGCTGCGAGTATGTGGACGTGGCCGAGCAGCTGGCCATCGACCGCGTCAAGGCGCTGTTCGGCGCGGAATACGCCAACGTGCAGCCGAATTCCGGTTCGCAGGCGAACCAGGGGGTGTACATGTCGGTGCTGAAGCCCGGCGACACCATCCTCGGCCTGTCGCTGGCGCACGGCGGGCACCTGACGCACGGCGCGTCGGTCAACGCCAGCGGCAAGCTGTACAACGCCATCCAGTACGGCCTGGACAAGAACGAGGAGATCGATTACGACCAGGTGCAGGCATTGGCGACGGCGCACAAGCCGAAGATGATCGTGGCGGGCGCGTCGGCCTATGCGCTGGTGATCGACTGGAAGCGCTTCCGCGCGATCGCCGACAGCGTCGGTGCCTATCTGTTCGTGGACATGGCGCACTACGCGGGCCTGATCGCGGCGGGCGTGTACCCCAGCCCGGTCGGCATCGCGGACTTCGTCACCACCACCACCCACAAGACCCTGCGCGGCCCGCGCGGCGGCGTGATCCTCGCCAGGGCGGAATTCGAGAAGGTGCTGAACTCGGCGATCTTCCCCGGCATCCAGGGCGGCCCGCTGATGCATGTGATCGCCGCCAAGGCGGTGGCGTTCAAGGAAGCGGCCAGCAAGGAGTTCAAGGCCTATCAGAAGCAGGTGGTGGACAACGCGCGCGTCATGGCGATGGTGCTGCACGAGCGCGGCCTGCGCATCGTGTCGGGGCGCACCGACTGCCACCTGTTCCTGGTCGACCTGCAGGCCAAGCACATCACCGGCAAGGATGCCGAGGCCGCGCTGGGGCGCGCGCACATCACGGTGAACAAGAACGCCATCCCCAACGACCCGCAGAAGCCCTTCATCACCAGCGGCATCCGCATCGGCAGCCCGGCGATCACCACGCGCGGCTTCAGGGAGCTGGAGGCGGAGAAGCTGGCGCACCTGATCGCCGATGTGCTGGACGCGCCGGATGACGGCGCGGTGACCGCGCGTGTCGCCGGCGAGGTGAAGCAGTTGTGCGAAAAGTTTCCGGTGTATGGCGGCTGAGAGGATACGGGAGCCGGGATTCATGAGTCAGGGAAGAACCTGCGCCCGAATCCTGGATCCTGAATCCCGTATCCCATGAAGTGCCCATTCTGCAAAGGCGACAACACCCAGGTGGTGGATACCCGCGAAAGCGAGGAGGGCGACAGCATCCGCCGCCGCCGCCGCTGCCTGTCATGCGACAAGCGTTTCACCACTTATGAGATAGTGGAGCTGCGCATGCCGCAGGTGGTCAAGCAGAACGGGATGCGCAGCGAGTTCGACGCGGAAAAGTTGCGCACCAGTTTCAGCCGCGCCCTGCACAAGCGCCCGGTGTCCACGGAGTTGGTGGACGCGGCGATCGATCATGTGACGCAGAAGGTCTTTGCACTGGGCGAGCGCGAGATCGGTTCGCGCCAGATCGGCGAGATGGTGATGAAGGAGTTGCTGAAGCTCGACAAGGTCGCCTACATCCGTTTCGCCTCGGTGTACAAGAGCTTCCAGGATGTCGGCGATTTCACCGAGGCGGTCGAGGCGGTGCGCAAGACCCCGGCACGCAGGTCTCCGGCACGCGGCAACAAGCAGAACTCCTAGGCATGTTCTCCCCGCAAGACAGCATGTGGATGGCGCAGGCGTTGCGGCTGGCGGAGCGCGGTTTGTATGGCACCAGCCCCAATCCGCGTGTCGGCTGCGTGCTGGTGCGGGAGGGCGACGCGGTCGGCGAAGGCTGGCACGAACGCGCCGGGGAGCCGCATGCCGAGGTGCATGCGCTGCGCGCGGCGGGCGAAGCGGCGCGCGGTGCGACGGCATACGTCACGCTGGAGCCGTGCAGCCATCATGGCCGCACGCCGCCCTGTGCCGAGGCACTGGTCGAAGCGGGCGTGGCGCGTGTGGTGGTCGCGACGCAGGACCCGAACCCCGGGGTGGCGGGGGCGGGCATCGCGCGGTTGCGCGCGGCCGGCATCGCGGTGGAAAGCGGATTGATGGAAGCGGAGGCGCGCGAACTGAACGCGGGGTTCTTCGCGCGCATGACGCGCGGCACGCCCCGGGTCAGGAGCAAGATCGCGATGAGTCTGGACGGGCGCACCGCGCTGGGCAACGGCAAGAGCCAGTGGATCACCGGCGTGGCGGCCAGGCAGGACGTGCAGCGCTGGCGCGCGCGCTCCTGCGCGGTGCTGACCGGCATCGGTACGGTGCTGGCGGACGATCCGCAGCTCAACGTGCGGGATATCGCCACTGCGCGCCAGCCGTTGCGCGTGGTGCTGGACAGCCGGTTGCGCATCCCGCCCGATGCACGCATCCTGCATGCCGGCGGGAATACGCTGATCTATACGGCGCTGCATGACGAGCGCAAGGCAGCCGCGCTGCGGGATATGGGCGCGACGGTGGCGGTGCTGCCCGGGGGCAATGGACAGGTCGACCTGCCGGCCATGCTGCGCGACCTCGCGCAGCGGGGTTGCAACGAGGTGCTGGTCGAGGCGGGCAGCGTCCTGAACGGTGCCCTGCTGCGCGCCGGGCTGGTGGATGAGTTGCTGCTGTACGTTGCGCCGCAATTGCTGGGCGATGCCGCGCGCGGTATGGCACAGCTGGGCGAGCTGACCGATCTGGGGCAGCGCGTTGGCATGAGATGGCAGGAAGTGCGGCAGGTCGGGGGTGACTTGCGCATCACTGTGAGAATGGAAAAGGATTGATTATGTTCAGTGGGATCATTGCCGATGTTGGCATCATCACCCGTGCGGAAGACCGCGACGGCGGGCTGCGCCTGGGCGTTGCCACAGAAAGGCTCGGCATGGATGACGTGCAGATCGGCGACAGCATCGCGGTGAACGGCGTGTGCCTCACCGTGGTGAGGAAGGAAGGGGCGGTCTTCACCGTGGACGTGTCGCGCGAGACGCTGGATTGCACCGTCGGGCTGGAGCGGCAGGGCGGCCGGGTCAACCTGGAGAAGGCGCTGCGCATGTCTGACCGGTTGGGCGGGCATCTGGTCAGCGGGCATGTGGACGGCGTGGGCGAGGTCGTCGCGTTCAACGACATCGGCGAAAGCTGGCGGCTGGCGGTACGCGCGCCGCAGGCGCTGGCGAAGTACATCGCGACCAAGGGTTCCATCACCATCAACGGCGTGAGCCTTACCGTGAACCATGTGGCCGGCCCGGAGTTCGACGTGAACCTCATCCCGCACACGCTGGAAGTGACGACCCTGAATGAACTGAAGGCGGGCACGGGAGTCAACCTGGAGATCGACCTGATCGCGCGCTATGTCGAGCGCATGATGCAGGGCGGGAAGGAAGAAGTGAAATGACCGACATAGCACCAGTCCAGGAGATCATCGCGGAGATACGCGCCGGGCGCATGGTCGTGCTGGTGGACGAGGAAGACCGCGAGAACGAGGGGGACCTGCTGTTCGCTGCCGAGTTCGTCACGCCGGAATTGATCAATTTCATGGCCAAGCACGGCCGCGGCCTGATCTGCCTGACGCTGAACGAGGCGCATTGCAAGCAGTTGAACCTGCCGCTGATGGTGCGCGACAACGGCTCGCCGCTCGGCACCAACTTCACCGTGTCCATCGAGGCGGCATCCGGCGTGACCACCGGCATCTCGGCAGCCGACCGCGCGCGCACCATCCAGGCGGCGGCCAACCGCGAGGCGCGGCCGTCCGACATCGTGCAACCCGGCCATATCTTCCCGCTGATGGCGCAGAACGGCGGGGTGCTGGTGCGCGCCGGGCACACCGAGGCGGGCTGCGACCTGGCGCAGCTGGCCGGGTTGACACCGGCGGCGGTGATCTGCGAGATCCTCAGGGACGACGGGGAGATGGCGCGGCTGCCGGACCTGATCGGGTTCGCACGGCAGCATGGGCTCAAGATAGGCACGATCGCCAGCCTGATCGAATATCGCAGCCATAACGAGAAACTGGTCGAGCGCGTCGCCCAGCGCAGCGTGCAGACCGCTTACGGCCAATTCGACCTGTTCACCTATCTGGACAAGACCACGCAGCGTGTCCACCTGGCGTTGCGCAAGGGCAGCGTCTGCGCCGATGCCGAGACGCTGGTGCGCGTGCATGAGCCGCTGTCGGTGATGGATTTCCTGGAGCAGGTCGACTACTCCCATTCCACCAGCGTGCATGATGCGCTGAAAAAGATCAGCCAGTCCCCGTGCGGCGTGCTGGTGCTGATGCATCACGGCGAGACCCCGCAGGACCTGCTGGCGCGCGCCACCGCGACGCAGGAGGCGCATCCGGTGTTGCGCTGGGATCCGCGCAGCTACGGCATCGGCGCGCAGATACTGCGCGATCTCGGCGTGGTCAAGATGCGCCTGCTGGCCACGCCGCGCAAGCTGCCGAGCATGACCGGTTTCGGCCTGGAAGTGGTAGGTTACGCATCTCACGAACAGAAGGAATGAGCCAATGAAGGAACTGGAAAAGAACCTGGACGGGAAGGGGCTGCGCATCGGCATCGTGCAGAGCCGTTTCAATACCGAGGTGTGCGAAGGCCTGCTCGGCGCGTGCCGCGCGCAACTGGCGCAACAGGGCGTCGCGGATGCCGACATCACGCTGGCCACGGTGCCCGGCGCGCTGGAGATCCCGCTGGCGCTGCTGCACATGGCGGAGGGCGGGAAGTTCGATGCGCTGATCGCACTGGGCGCGGTGATACGCGGCGATACCTATCATTTCGAGGTGGTGTCGAACGAGTCGGCGCGCTGCGTGAATGAAGTCCAGCTGGCCTGCGGCGTGCCGGTCGCCAATGCGATCCTCACCACCGATACCGACAAGCAGGCGATCGCGCGCATGCACGTCAAGGGCGGCGAAGCCGCGCTGGTGGCCATCGAGATGGCCAATCTGCTGCGTGGTCTGGCGTGAGCAAGGCGGGCATGGACAACCCGGTCGCCGACCGTGAAGTGAAGAAAGTGCCGGGCAGGAGCCCGCGCCATCGCGCGCGCGAGCTGGCCTTGCAGGGTGTCTACCAATGGCGTGTCACCGCGGGCGACAGGGAGCGGATCGAAAGACAGATCCTGGCCGAGAAGAATCTCGGCCGTTTCGACAAGGAGTTGTTTTCCGTATTGCTGCGCGGCACGCTGGACCGGCATGCCACCCTCGAGGCGTTGCTCGCCCCGCATCTCGACCGGCCGCTTGCCGAGCTCAGCCCGGTGGAGTTCTCGGTGCTGCTGCTGGGGGCGTTCGAACTGTCGCAGCACCTCGAGGTGCCCTACAAGGTCGCCATCAACGAAGCGGTGGAGCTGGCCAAGACCTTCGGCGGCACCGATGGCCACAAGTACGTCAACGGCGTCCTGGACAAGCTGGCGCCGCAAGTCCGTGCGCCGGAGTTTGCGGCGCACAAGGGATAGTCGCCGGTCGTTGGTTGGTGTCGCCGCGCCCGGTCTTGCAGCTGACGACCAACGACTGATCGCTAGTGATTGAATCTATGTCCGAGTTCGACCTGATCCGCCGTTATTTCACCCGTGCCACACCCGGCGCGCTGCTCGGCGTCGGCGACGATGCCGCGCTGCTGCAAGCGGGTGCGGGCAACGTACTGGCGGTGTCGACCGACATGCTGGTATGCGGCACACATTTTCTGCCCGATGCAGATCCTTTCCTGCTGGGGCACAAGGCGCTGGCGGTGAACCTGTCCGACATGGCGGCGATGGGCGCCGCACCGCGCTGGGCGACGCTGGCCATCGCCCTGCCGGAGGCGGACCAGGCATGGCTGGGACAATTCAGCGCGGGCTTCTTTGCGCTGGCGCGGCAATATGGCGTGGAGCTGGTCGGCGGCGATACCACGCGCGGACCGCTCAACCTGTGCGTGACCATTTTCGGCGAAGTGCCCGCACAGCAGGCGTTGCGCCGCAGCGGCGCGCAAGCCGGCGATGAGATCTGGGTGTCCGGACACATCGGGGATGCTGCGCTGGCGCTGGCGCATCTGCAGGGCCGCATCGCATTGTCCGATGCCGGACTCGCCGCCTGCCTACCCGCCCTGCACCAGCCGCAGCCGCGCGTGGCGCTCGGGCTGGCGCTGCGCGGCATCGCCAGCAGCGCCATCGATATCTCCGACGGCCTGCTCGCCGATCTCGGGCATATCCTGGATGCCTCGCAGGCGGGGGCGGAGATCGGATTCGCGGCGTTGCCGGTATCCCCAGTGCTGCGCGGCCGTCTGGCGGAACCGCTGGCAAGGCAATGCATCCTGTCCGGCGGCGATGATTACGAACTGTGCTTCACCACCCCGGTAGCGCGCCATGCGGAATTGTCGGCCATCGCCGCGCGGCTCGGCCTGCCGCTGACGCGCATCGGGAAGATCGTCACGGGACGCGGCTGTATGGTGCGCGATGCGGCGGGCGATCCGCTCAATGTCGAGACTGGCGGCTATGACCACTTCCGGTGAACTTTCCGTCAAGCCGGGCTGGCGGTTCTTGTTGAGCCACCCGGCGCATCTGCTGTCGTTCGGTTTTGGCAGCGGCCTGGCGCGCAAGGCGCCCGGCACGTTCGGCACGCTGGTCGCATTCCCGATGTACTGGTATCTCGCGCCGCGCCTGACGGATTGGGAGTTTCTCTTTGCGCTATCCGGTGCATTCATTTTTGGTGTGCTGGCGTGCGGCATCACCGGCCGGGCGCTGGGCGTGCCCGACTACGGCGGCATCGTGTGGGACGAGATCGTGGCGTTCCTGCTGGTGCTGTTCTTCACCCCGCCCGGCTGGGAATGGGCGCTGCTGGCCTTCGCGCTGTTCCGCCTGTTCGATATCGTCAAGCCGCAGCCGATCCGCCATTTCGACGGCAACCTGCACGGCGGGCTGGGCGTGATGTTCGACGACCTGCTCGCCGCCGGCTACACTCTGCTGTGCGTGGCCGTCATCAAGAGCATGCTGCCGTGACGGAACGCTTGCGCTGTCTGGCGTGCATGCTGTTGCTGCTTTTCGGCGGCGTTGCCGGAGCGGCGGATTTCTCCGGCAAGGTGATCGCCGTGCTGGACGGTGATACGCTGATGGTGCTGCGCGGCGGGAGACCGGTGAAGGTGCGGCTCGCCGAAGTGGATGCGCCGGAGAAGGCGCAGCCTTATGGCGCCGCGGCGCAGAGATCGCTGGCCGAGCTGGTGATGGGCAAACAGATAAAGGTGGCCGTTCGCGCGTCGGACGATTACGGGCGGCTGGTCGCAACGGTGCATGCCGACGGACTCAACGTGAACCACGAGCAGGTGCGGCGCGGCATGGCGTGGGAGTATTCGCGCTACCACGGTAATCGCGAGCTGCTGGCGTTGCAGCGCGAAGCGCGGCAGGACAGGCGCGGGCTATGGGCGGAGGCGGGCGTCGTCGAGCCGTCGCAATGGCGCAAACTGCATCCGGTTTCCGCGCCCGCCGCTGCAACTGCACCAGCCAACACCTGCGGCAGCAAGAGGCATTGCTCGGAGATGTCCTCGTGTGAGGAAGCCAGGCATCATCTGGCGCAGTGCGGCAGCAAGACGCTGGACGGCAATGGCGACGGCGTGCCGTGCGAGAAGCTTTGTTCCCCGAAGGGATCAGAAGCCGATTGAGCTGCATCCCTGCGCGTCGCAGCGCAGCGCCGAGCCTTGCCGGTCCCAGTCTCCCAGCACCCAGCGCTCGCAGGTATGCCCGTCGACGACATGTTCATGGCGGCCCGGCCGGTGGGTGTGCCCGTGGATCAGGCGCGGGTAGCCATGCTCGCGCAGCAATGCGGCCACCGCATCATCGCTCACATCCATGATCGCGCTTTCCTTGGCCTGTTTTTCCGCCATGCTGCGCTCGCGCAGTATGGCGATATGGGCCTTGCGTTCCGCCAGCGGCATGGCAAGGAACTTCCGCTGGAAGTCCGCATCATGCACCTGGGCGCGGTAGCGCTGGTACTCCGTGTCACCGGTGCACAGCGTATCGCCGTGACTGAGCAGTGTCGGCGTGCCGTGCAGGTCGATGAGCGTTGGGTCGTCCAGCAGCGTGGCGCGGCAGGCATTCGCCAGCGCCTCGCCCATCAGCAGGTCACGGTTGCCGCGCAGCAGATAGACCCTGGTGCCGTGCCGTGACAGGCCGAGCAATGCGGCGATCACATCGGCGTGGAACGCATCTTCCAGATCATCGTCGCCCGCCCAGTAATCGAACAGGTCGCCGAGGATGTAGAGCGCCCCGGCCTGCGGAGCGGTTCCCGTGATGAAGCGCCGGAACGCCGCCATGCTGTGCGGCTGGCCGGCGCCGAGGTGCAGGTCGGAGATGAGCAGGGAATGGGGCATAAAGCAAAACGGCGCGAGGCGCGCCGTTTTTCCGATCACTTCACCACTTCCGCCCTGGTGATGATGACGTCCTTTTCGGGGACATCATGGTGCCCGGCGCGGAAACCGGTCTTGACCTTGCGTATCGCATCGACCACTTCGGCGCCTTCCACCACCTTGCCGAACACGCAGTAGCCCCAGCCGTCCTGCCCGGGATAGTTGAGGAAATCGTTGTTCTTCGTGTTGATGAAGAATTGTGCGGTGGCGGAATGCGGGTCGGAGGTGCGCGCCATGGCGATGGTGTAGGTGTCGTTGCCCAGGCCGTTGGCCGCCTCGTTCTTGACCGGGGCATTGGTCTTCTTCTGCTTCATGCCGGGTTCGAAGCCGCCGCCCTGGATCATGAAGCTGTCGATCACGCGATGGAAGATGGTGTTGTCATAGAATCCGCTATCCACATATTCGAGAAAGTTCTTCACGGTGTTCGGGGCTTTTTCGGCATCCAGTTGCAACGTGATGGTGCCTTGGTTGGTGTGCAGTTTGACCATGGTTTTCTTGCCTTGAGTTAGAGAATGGGAAGTTTGTGCCACACAACACAGCAGCAGCCCGGATAGCGCGGCGAACAGGCGCTTCATGCTACACGGACCCCTCGTAGAGGATCTGCCAGCGGTTGTTCCGCTTGATCCAGTATTGGCGTTTCTTCATGCGGTTGAGCAGGTTGCTGCTGCTGTAGTCCTGCTCGAAATTGACCACTACCATGTCGGGTTGCTCCGGGTAGGTGAACATGCTGATATTCGAGAGGTCGACCTTGATCCATGACTTTGCGCCGTTCACCAGTTGTTTCTGCTTCGCCCATGCCGCGTAATCCGCGCTGTCGCTGGAAAAGTCGCGCGAGTAATGCCCGAGGTAGGCGCTGGTATCGAGGCTGGCCCAGTCCTTGCGCCATTGTTCGAGCTGCAGCAGCAGTTCGTCGCGCTCGTTCCGGTCCTGTTCGTTGCCCCAGTCCATGCGATTGGTGATGATGATCGGCGTGACGCCGGCTTGCATGTAGGGGGCGAGCTTGTTCAGGTCGTCGTTCGCCAGCACCACGCAACCGTCGCTGGCGCGCGGTGGGCGGCTGTATGTGTCGCTGGGCGTGCCGTGCAGCCAGATGCCGCTGCCGGTGCGCCTGTTCTTGCGATCCCATTCGTTCGGGTAGCTGAGCGGATAGGCGCCGCTGCCGTACATGTCGGCGAGCTTGCTCTTCGGCAGCTCCGCCTTGATGAAGTACACGCCGATGGGGGTGCGCTTGTCGCCCTCGGAGACCTTCTCGGTGCCGAGCTTGCCGATGGTGATGTAGAAATCGGTGACATAGCGCGGTTCGCCGTTCAGGTTCTCGTAAACGAACAGCGTGGCGCGGCTGGTATCCACCACCAGCGCATATTTCTGCTGCGCATCCAGTTTCCACAGGAAGCGAGGTGTGAGCTTGCTGTCCGGTTGGGACAGGGCGCGCTGCAGGCGCACCCGCGCCTCGTCGCGCAGGTCATCGATCTTGTCGCGCGGCGCATGCGCCGCGCTGCCGAAGTTGTCGATCGCGCCGGCGCGCGCCATCAGCAGGTCACCCTTGACCAGATGTGCCAGCTTGAAGTTGGGGTTGGTGCGCAACAGGCTGTCCACCTCGTTGAGCGCGATATCAAGGCGGCTGTTCTTGATCGCCTGCAGGCTTTTTGCCAGTTGCGCCTCGGTGCTGTGCGAGGCTTCGGTGCTGCGCAAGTCCGGCGCGGCATGCGCCATGCCAGCCAGCAGGGCGCACAGCAACGAGGGGATCAGTATCCTGGGCAGCATGGCCTACCTTGAGCGCTCTTCCTGGATCAGCCAGCTGCCGCCGGACTTCACCATCAGCAGGGTCTTGTTGCCCGAAGTTTTCATATGGCTGGCGCGATAGGACTGGTGAAACCTCACGGTGGCATGATTGCCGTCAATGAATTCCACTGCTGCGCCGCTGATGCCGACCTGGATGGATTTCGGTTTGCTGATGCGCTCCCGGCGAACGGCCTCCCAGGCAGCCCGGCTTCCGCCTTCCGGTACCTTGAAGTCGGCGGCATAGAACGACAGGTATTTGTTCACGTTCCTGGCCGACCACGCGGCAGCCCACGCATTGACGGTTCTCAATACCTCGCCGCTGTTGTTTGCCGCGGCATGAGGCTCGGTATTCTTCTCGGCGGCGGAGGGTCTGGTTGCGGCGGGCTCGGGTCTGGCGGGTTCCGGCTTGCTTGCCGGCTCGATAGCCGGCACTTCAGCCTTGACCGGAACGGGGTTGACGCGTGCCGGGGCGGATCTGCCGCGCGTGTTGCCGGCAAACAGGTCCTGGATCATGGCCAGCTTGGTTTGCGTCGCGGTGTTGCTGCGATCCAGTTGCAGGGCGCGATCGTAGGCCTGGCTGGCCATCTTGGCGTAGATGTCGCCGAGGTTCTCGTGCGCGGTGGCATAGCTGGGGTGGGTGCGTATCGCCATTTCCAGCGCCAGCTTGGCCTTGTCATACTGCCCCTGGCCGGCATACAGCACGGCCAGGTTATTGTAGGGCTCCGGAAGCTCCGGATAGTCTTCGGTCAGGGACGTGAATGTCTTGATGGCATCGGCGGTCTTGCCCTGCTCGGTGAGGATCAGGCCCTTCAGGAAGCGCGCTTGCGCGTCCTTGGGCTTGCCGGCCAGGAATTCATTCACCTTGTCCAGCGCCTGGCCATGCTGGCCCTGCTTGAACAGCTTGTTGGCATCCTGGATGTCGTCCGCATGCGCGGCATGATTGGCGCCTAACAGCAATGCGCCGGCGAGCAGCGCGGCATGGCAGTGAGAACGGGGAGGGCAGGTTTCTCCAGAACGGGCGGAGTAGGCTTTGATAAAACGGTTGAGCATATTCATCGTGTTGTTCGATCCCTCGGGTGCCATGTTTTCAGGCAACGGCGGATTCTACCAAATTACGCGCACATTTTCACTTCCGGGTACGGGAACGCCTTGTGTCGGCGGCTGAACGGGTGGGATGTGATACGCGGCCAGGCCGGTGCGGGAAGAAGCGGGTCGCGTCAGCGTGGCGTCCCGGAGGCGTGGGTGTTTCGTCTGCCGCTACAGCCAAATAAGAAACCAGCCGAAGCTGGTTCCCCATTGGATGCTTTTTATTGCTTGCCTGCAAACAGTTGCTTCAGCGTCCACAATGAAAACAGAACTGCCCCCACTGCGGTACCGATTGATGCTATGTCAGCGATAATCGCCATTTTCTCCTCCCGAGAGAACTGGGTTGAACACGACAACGAGTCCGAGCGAGGGGGATCGTAGCATAATCCTTTCGGCAGGCAAGCCCTTTTTTGATAGAATCCAAGGCGATGTTGCTGTACGGATCCGGGCATGGATCCAACCCGTTATCTTCTCCAGGCCGGACTTTCCGGCGGTGATGCATCCCGTGGCATTCATTGAAACAGCTCCTGATCCCAGCATGGCCAAGAAACTCTATATCAAGACCTATGGTTGCCAGATGAACGAGTACGACTCGGCCAGGATGGCGGATGTGCTGCGTGCCTGTGAAGGCATGGAGCAGACCGGCCAACCGGAAGATGCCGATGTCATCCTGTTCAATACCTGCTCGATCCGGGAGAAGGCGGAGGACAAGGTCTTTTCCGACCTCGGGCGCGTGCGTCCCCTCAAGCTGTCCAAGCCGGATCTGCTGATCGGCGTGGGCGGCTGCGTGGCCAGCCTGGAGGGCGAGGCGATCGCGAAGCGCGCGCCATACGTGGATGTGGTGTTCGGCCCGCAGACGCTGCACCGCCTTCCACAGTTGCTGCAGGCGCGCCGTGATACCGGAGTGCCGCAGGTGGACATCAGTTTCCCCGAGATAGAGAAGTTCGACCATCTTCCTGCACCGGAAAAGGCTGCCGGCATGGCATTCGTCTCGGTCATGGAAGGGTGCAGCAAATACTGCACCTATTGCGTGGTGCCCTATACGCGTGGCGAGGAGATATCGCGACCACTTGCCGATGTGCTGCGCGACGTACAGGCGCTGGTCGGGCAAGGCGTGAAGGAGATCACCCTGCTCGGCCAGAACGTGAATGCCTACTGCGGCGCGACGGATGACGGCGACACGGTGGATCTCGCCTTCCTGCTGCAGGCGGTCGCCGCGCTGGAGGGCGTGGGGCGCCTGCGCTATACCACTTCACACCCCAGGGAGATGTCGCAACGCCTGATCGATGTATATGCGACCACGCCCAAGCTGGTCAGCCATCTGCACCTGCCGGTGCAATCCGGTTCTGATCGCGTCCTCGCGGCGATGAAGCGCGGCTACACCGCGCTGGAATACAAGTCCATCGTGCGCAGGCTGCGTGCCGTGCGCCCGGATATTTGCATCACGTCGGACTTCATCGTCGGTTTTCCCGGCGAGACCGAGCAGGATTTCGAGGCGACCATGAAACTGGTCGATGATGTCGGTTTCGACAACAGCTTCAGTTACCTGTATAGCCCGCGTCCCGGCACGCCCGCCGCAGAATTGCCGGATGACACGCCGCCGGAGGTCAAATCGGTGCGCCTGTCGCGCCTGCAGGCGCGCATCGACGAGCGGGAGTCGCGGGTCAACCGGGGCATGCTCGGCACGGTGCAGCGCGTGCTGGTGGAGGGGGTGTCGAAGAAGGACGGCGGGGAACTGGCCGGGCGCACGGACAACAACCGGGTGGTGAACTTCAGCGGCACACCGGCCATGATCGGACACTTCGCGGACGTGAGGATCACGCAAGTGGTGCGGCATACGCTGCGCGGCGAGCTGGCAGGCTATGGACCGCTACAGAGCGATGGCGCCGCGCCGGAAGACGGCTCAAAACGCCCGCTTGCCAGCGTGTGAACTCTGCTTCTCCAGTTTGCGCCTTGCCTGATCGCTCCGCGCTACGCTTCTCAATACCCTGCTAATATCGGCCCTATCTTGAACCAGCAAGACAATACTCTGCAATTCGTGCTCGAGCCGGTGGACAACCAGCGGCTGGCGCATTTGTGCGGCCCGCTGGACGAGAACCTGCGCCAGATCGAGACCGCACTGGAGGTCGGCATCGCGCGGCGCGGCGAGCATTTCAGCGTGCGGGGCGCGCAGGCCGAACTGGCACGCGATGTGCTGCAGGACTTCTACCGCGAGGCCAGGCACGACATCACGCTGGAGCGCCTGCAGCTCGGCCTGATCGAGGCGATGAAGTGGCGCGACGAAGCGCAGCCGGCCAGTGATTTCGTGCCGCTGCTGATGACGCGCAAAGCCGATATCCGCGGACGCACGCCGCGCCAGAACAGTTACCTGCAGGCTATCCAGGAGCATGACATCACCTTTGGCGTCGGCCCGGCGGGCACCGGCAAGACTTACCTCGCCGTGGCCTGTGCGGTGGATGCGCTGCAGCGCGAAACGGTGCGTCGGCTGGTGCTGGTGCGGCCGGCGGTGGAAGCGGGCGAGAAGCTCGGCTTCCTGCCCGGCGATCTCGCGCAGAAGGTCGATCCCTACCTGCGCCCCCTGTACGACGCGCTGTATGACCTGATGGGCCTGGAGAAGGTCAACCGCGCTTTTGAACGCGGCATGATCGAGATCGCGCCGCTGGCCTACATGCGCGGGCGTACCCTGAACCACTCCTTCATCATCCTCGACGAGGCGCAGAACACCACGCCCGAACAGATGAAGATGTTCCTGACGCGCATCGGCTTCGGCAGCAAGGCGGTGATCACCGGCGACGTCACCCAGATCGACCTGGTGCGCGGGCAGAAGAGCGGACTCATCGAGGCGCGCGGCATCCTCAGGGAGGTGCGCGGCATCGCGTTCAGCGACTTCCTCGCCGAGGATGTGGTGCGCCATCCGCTGGTGCAGAAGATCGTCGCGGCCTACGAACGCCATGAACAGCAAAAAGGCGCATAGACTCTCGCTCGTCGTGCAGTATGCGAGCGCCGCGCCGGATCTGCCGACGCGCGCGCGACTGCGCCGCTGGGTTAAGGCCGCGATGCGGCGCGATGCGGCGATGACGTTGCGCATCGTGGATGAGGCCGAGGGGCGCGAATTGAACAGGAGGTACCGCGGCAAGGATTACGCGACCAACGTGCTGACCTTCGTCTATGGCGAGGCCGGCACCCTTTGCGGCGACGTGGTCATTTGTGCGCCGGTGGTGGAACGGGAGGCCGCCGTGCAGCACAAGGATCCGTTTGCCCATTACGCCCATCTGACCATCCATGGTGTCCTGCATCTGCAGGGGTATGAACACGAGAACGATGCCGATGCCGCCGAGATGGAGACCCTGGAAACCGGGCTGATGCTAAAATTGCACTATCCTGATCCCTATCAGACAACACGCATTGCAAATGGGCGACCCAGAAAGTAGCAAACCCGGTTTGTTGGAACGACTGTCCGCATTTCTGCTGCGCGAGCCGGAAGATCGCGAGCAATTGATCCAGCTGTTGTATTCCGCCTACGAGCGCAACCTGCTGGATGCAGATGCGCTGTCCATGATGGAAGGCGTACTGCAGGTCTCCGAACGCCAGGTGCGCGAGATCATGATCCCGCGCGCGCAGATGGACGTCATCGACATCAGCGAGCCGCCGGACAAGTTCATTCCTTTTGTCATCGAGACGGCGCACTCGCGTTTTCCCGTGATCGACGGCGACAAGGACAACATCATCGGCATCCTGCTGGCGAAAGACCTGCTGCGCTATTACGCCGGCGAGGAGTTCAACGTGCGCGACATGCTGCGCCCGGCGGTGTTCGTGCCGGAAGCCAAACGGCTGAACGTGCTGCTGCGCGATTTCCGCAGCAACCGCAACCACATCGCGCTGGTGGCCGACGAGTACGGCGGGGTGTCCGGCATGGTGACGATCGAGGATGTGCTGGAGCAGATCGTCGGTGATATCGAGGATGAATACGATTTCAACGAGGACGAGGACAACATCATCCCGGATGGCGTGGGGCAGTACCGTGTCAAGGCCGATACCGAGATCGGCGATTTCAACGAGGCGCTCGGCACGGAGTTCAGCGATGAAGAATGCGACACCGTGGGAGGTCTGGTACTCAAGGCTGCCGGGCAGCTCCCCAGGCGCGGCGATCATGTGCATGCCGGCGGGCTGACATTTACCGTGCTGCGGGCGGATAGCCGCAGGCTGTATTCGCTGCTGGTGGAACAGAAGAGGGCTTTGACGGAGACGATTGGCCCGGGGGGCGGTTGAGAAACGCCGGGGGGCGGGCGATGCCGGACGGCAGGGCGGGAGTCCCTATCCGACCACCTGCAGGACCACTCCCAGCGTCTTCCACTGCCTCACCTCTTCCCTCAGTGCGGTCTCGGTCAGGGGGTTTTGCGCCAGCCAGTCGGCATCCATCGAGAGATGGAACTTGGTGCCGCTGAAATGTCCGCGCACGGTGGGCAGGCCGTTGTCGCTGCGGTTGCGGTAGAACAGCACGGCAAGGCGCAGGCTCATCGCCAGCACGCAGTCCTCGGTATCTTTCAGTTGCCCTTGCAGCTTGTCCAGGTTGCCGCGTTGCGCCAGCGCCAGCAGGCTCAGGCGCGCCTGTTCCTTCTTTGAGAAGCCGGGCATGTCGGCGTTGGCGAGGATGTAGGCGGTGTGTTTGTGATAGCCGCTGTGTGCGACGCTGATGCCGATCTCATGCAGCCTGGACGTCCAGTCGAGCATGTGCAGCGCGGTCTCGCCGGCTTCGCCGCCGAGGAACTGCTGCGCGAACAGGTGTGCAAGCTGCGCCACACGCTCCGCCTGTCTGGAGTCGGCGCGGTAACGCTGCATGAATTGCCGGACCGTGACATCGCGCATGTCGTTGTCGTGGAAGCGGCCCAGCAAGTCATACAGCACGCCCTCGCGCAACGCACCCAGAGTGGGTTGCATGTGTTCGATCCCCAGCTCGCAAAAAGCGGCATACATGATGGCAAAGCCGCCGGGCAGTACCGGTATGCGCTCCGGACGCAGCCCGGCCATGGTGAGCTTGCGCGTGTCGCCTGCCCTGGCCAGGTCGGTGCGCAATCTTTCCAGGCCGTCGCGCGTGATGCCGCCCTTGCTGTAGCCGTTCTGCTCCAGGATATCGCACAGCACCTGTGCCGTGCCGGATGAACCGAGCGCGTACTTCCATTGCTGCTGGTAATCGGTGGCGATGGTCTGTACTTCCATGCGTGCCGCCAGTTCCGCCTGCTTGAGGTTCTGCTTGGTGATCTTCCCGCCGGGGAAGAAACGCAGGCTGTAACTGACGCAACCCATGTACAGGCTTTCCAGCTTGAGCGGGGTGAGCCCGTTGCCGATGATGAATTCGGTGGAGCCGCCACCGATGTCGATCACCAGCCGGTTATCCGGCGATTGCGGCAGGCCATGTGCCACGCCGAGGTAGATCAGGCGCGCTTCCTCGCGTCCGGCGATGACTTCTATCGGGAATCCCAGGGTATGTTCGGCTTGCGGGATGAAATCGGCGGCATTCTTGGCCACACGCAGCGAGTTGGTGCCCACCGCGCGTACCGCTTCGCGCGGCAGGTCGCGCAGGCGTTCGGCAAACCGTCCCAGCGCGGCGAGCGCCCGCTGCTGCGCTTCGATGTCGAGATATTTGTCGGCGGTGAGCCCGGCGGCGAGATGCACCGGTTCGCGCAGTCCGTCCAGCATGTAGAGCTGGTCGCCCTCGACCCGCGCGATCTGCAGCCGGAAGCTGTTCGAGCCGAGGTCTACCGCGGCGAGGATCGGCTGCTGTTGCACTACTGCTGGATTTCGCGGTCGATCTCGTCCACGGTCACGTGGCGCACATCGCGCCCCTTGACCATGTAGATGACATATTCGGACATGTTCTTGGCGTGGTCGCCGATACGCTCGATCGCTTTCGCCACGAACAGGATCTCCAGTGAGGTGGAGATGGTGCGCGGGTCTTCCATCATGAAGGTGATGAGATAGCGCATGATGGCGCGAAACTCCTCATCCACCTGTTCATCCAGGCGCACCACTTGCGCGGCCATCGCCACGTCCAGGCGCGCAAAGGCATCGAGCGATTTGCGCAGCATGTCCAAGGCCAGGTCGGCGGCATGCTTGATCTCGTGGTAGCGCGGCAGGTTGAGCGTGTTCTTCTGCGACAGCAGCTTGGCCATGCGCGCGATCTTCTCGGCCTCGTCGCCGATGCGCTCCAGGTCGGTGATGGTCTTGACCACGGCCATGACCAGACGCAGGTCACCCGCCGTGGGCTGGCGGCGCGCGATCACCTGGCTGCAGCTTTCGTCGATCTTCACTTCCATGGCGTTGACGCGGTGATCGTCGTCGATTATGCGCGCCATCAATGCCACATCGCCGCCCAGCAGGGATTCCACCGCGCCCTTGATCTGGCTCTCCACCAGGCCGCCCATCTGCAGTACGTTGGCGCGGATGGCCTCGAGTTCGGTGTCGAACTGGCGGGAAATATGGTAACTATTGCCCATGCTGTCATTCCTCAAAATAATTGACCGTGCAGTGTAAGTCGAAAATGTGAAGGTTAGATGACACCACCCTCACCCCGGGAACATTCACGCCGTCATCGTCTTCACGCCTTCCGCCGTGCCGAGCAGCAGCACGTCGGCGGCGCGGCGCGCGAACAGGCCGTTGGTCACCACACCCGCGATATGGTCCAGCGTCGATTCCAGTTCCACCGGATTCATGATCTGCAGCCCGTGCACATCGAGAATGACGTTGCCGTTGTCGGTTGTGAAACCTTCGCGCAGCTTCGGCTGTCCGCCCAGCTTCACCAGCTGGCGGGCCACGGAACTGCGCGCCATCGGGATCACCTCGACGGGTAGCGGGAACTTGCCCAGCACATCCACCAGTTTGCTGGCGTCGCACACGCAGATGAATTTCCTGCTGGCCGCCGCGACGATCTTCTCGCGCGTCAATGCGCCGCCGCCGCCCTTGATCATGTGCAGGTGCCGGGTGATCTCGTCCGCACCGTCCACGTACACGGGCAGGTCGCCGGCATCGTTCAGCGGCAGCACCTCGATGCCATGGCCCTGCAAACGCTTCGCCGAAGCTTCCGAACTGGCGACCGCGCCGCGTATCTTGTGCCTGATCTTCGCCAGTTCATCGATGAAGAAATTGGCGGTGGAACCGGTGCCCACGCCGACGATGCTGTCGAACGGCACGTATCCAATGGCGGCCTGCGCGACCGCGCGCTTCAGATCATCCTGGCTCATCATGCCGAACACTCCCTTTCCAATCGTTGTGCCCCGCAATTATTGCAGGAATCGGCCGCTTTGGGGGGGTGGCAGGGCAAGTTGCGCCGTTCCGGTGGTAAGATGCCAAGGAACGTCGAATCAAACGGGAAGAATGACAATGCAGATCCGCACGGTTTCCACCACGCCCTTCACCGACCAGAAACCCGGCACTTCCGGCCTGCGCAAGCGCGTGTCTGCCTTCCGGCAGCCGCACTATCTGGAGAACTTCGTCCAGTCCGTTTTCGATACCATCGCCGTGCCGCCAGGTTCCGTGCTGGTGCTGGGCGGAGACGGGCGCTACTACAACCGTGAGGCGATCCAGGTCATCTTGAGGATGGCGGCAGCCAACGGTTTCGCGCGCGTGCTGGTCGGCAGGGGGGGCATCCTTTCGACACCGGCTGCTTCCTGCGTGATCCGCAAATACCGGACCTGCGGCGGCATCATCCTGTCAGCCAGCCATAACCCGGGCGGGCCGGACGGCGACTTCGGCATCAAGTACAACACCGCCAACGGCGGTCCGGCGCCGGAAAGGATCACCGAGGCGATTCATGCCGTGAGCAGGCAGATCGCGCAGTACCGCATCGCCGATGCGCCCGACATCGTGCTGGACGTGTTGGGCGACAGCAGGCTGGGCGACATGACGGTGTCGGTGATCGATCCGGTCGCGGATTATGCCGGTCTGATGGAGTCGTTGTTCGACTTCCCCGCCATCAGGGCACTGCTTGGCGGCGGTTTCCGCATCCGGTTCGATGCCATGCACGCCGTCACCGGTCCTTATGCGCGCGAGATTCTCGTCGATCGCCTGGGTGCCCCCGCGGGTAGCGTGATGAACGCCGAGCCGCTGGAGGATTTCGGCGGCGGCCATCCCGATCCCAACCTCACTTACGCGCACGAACTGGTGGAGGTGCTGTATGGCGAGGATGCGCCGGATTTCGGCGCCGCCTCGGACGGCGACGGCGACCGCAACATGATCCTCGGCCGCGGCTTCTTCGTCACGCCGTCCGACAGCCTGGCCGT
>JBGARW010000001.1:0-89332 GCA_044230015.1 Gallionella sp.
GCGTTGATCAGATTCGCGATGCAGCTTTGTTTTGACAAACCGGCAGGCATTTCCGATAATGCGCGCCGCTTTGAGGTTTGCATCACGACGGGTCGTTAGCTCAGTTGGTAGAGCAGTGGACTCTTAATCCATTGGTCGAAGGTTCAAATCCTTCACGGCCCACCAATCAAACCAATGGCTTAGGGTCGTGCCTTAGCCGCTTTGGTTCCAGCGTGACAGATTTTTCGTGTTCCTTCCCCGATTGGTTGAATAACAGGCCGATTGATTCCATTCAGCGTGGATTTTGGCAAGCGCTTCATTTATCATGTCGCATCGATTTTAAGCATAAAAGAATTGGCGGGCCTCCCCGCATTGCAGGTTGGTCAATCTGGTCAGGTCCGGAAGGAAGCAGCCACAGCCAATCACTGCAAGTGCCGGGGGTAAGGCTCGCCTCCTGATCGTGTAGCCATTGGAGAGTGTGATGAAAAGAATCGGTTTGCTGATCGGCGCGCTGCTCTTCAGCGGTAGTGTGTCCGCCGTGGACGGCGTATCCGTCGAGTATGGCAATGGCGATGCGGCAGACATGGCGCGCGCCGGAGTCGTCTGGAACTGGGACAGGCAATGGTTCACCGACGGAGACTGGATGGTGACCGGCTTCTGGGAGGCATCGCTGGGCAGTTGGCGCGGGCGCAGCGTGGCTGGCAACAACCAGACTGTCACGGACGTGGGTATCACGCCGGTATTCCGCCTGCAGCAGAAGAACCCGGGCGAGTTTGCGCCCTATGCGGAGGCCGCCATCGGCTTTCACCTGATCACCCCGACCTTCATTTATGCCAACCGGCACTTTGGAAGCGCTTTCCAGTTCGGCGACCATGTCGGCGTCGGCATACGCCTCGGTGATCGCCGGCAGTTCGACCTGGGGTATCGCTTCCAGCATCTTTCCAACGGCGGCATCAAGAAGCCGAACCAGGGCATCAACTTCAATCAGATCCGTTTTGCCTATCATTTCTGACGCGGTGTAACTTGTCAGCCACCACTGTCCTCGCGCGCAAATGGCGTCCTAAGATCTTCGCGCAACTGGCGGGGCAGGAGCATGTCGTCAGGGCGCTCAGCAACGCACTCGCGCAGAACCGGCTGCACCATGCCTATCTGTTCACCGGTACCCGCGGGGTGGGCAAGACCACCATCGCGCGGATCTTTGCCAAATCGCTGAATTGCCTGTCGGGCATCACCGCCGAGCCGTGCGGGGAATGCAGCGCCTGCAGGGAGATCGACAGCGGGCGCTTCGTCGACCTGATCGAACTGGATGCCGCGTCCAATACGCAGGTCGACAATATGCGCGAACTGCTCGAAAGCGCGCTGTATGCGCCGACCAGCGCGCGCTTCAAGGTGTATATCATCGACGAAGTGCACATGCTCTCGAAATCGGCATTCAACGCGATGCTGAAGACACTGGAAGAGCCGCCGGGGCATGTGAAGTTCATCCTCGCCACGACCGATCCGCAGAAGATACCGGTCACGGTGTTGTCGCGCTGTCTGCAATTCAACCTGAAGCAATTGCCGCCGGCCTTGATCGCGGCCCGCTTGCAGTACGTGCTGGAACAGGAGCAGCTTTCCTTCGAGCCAGCGGCGATCAACCTGGTCGCGCGGGCCGCGCAGGGCAGCATGCGCGACGCATTGAGTCTGATGGACCAGGCGATCGCTTTCTCCGCCGGGAAAGTGGAGGAGGCGACGGTGCGTACCATGCTGGGTGCGATAGACCAGGGTTATCTGTTCGATCTGCTGGCGGCATTGCATGAGCGGAACGGCGCCGGGTTGCTCGGGATCGCCGACAACATGACGGCGCGGAGCGTGGCGTTTGACGCGGCCTTGCAGGAATTGGCAACATTGTTGCATCGTATCGCGCTGGTGCAGACCATCCCGCAGGCGATCGCCGACGACGAGCCGGAACGAGAGCGTTTGCTGGGATTGGCGCGGGCGTTCACGCCGGAAGATACGCAATTGTTTTACCAGATCGCCATTCACGGGCGCGACGAAATCGATCTTGCTCCAGACGAATATGCCGGTTTCACCATGGCGCTGCTGCGCATGCTGGCATTCGCGCCTGCCAAGGCCATATCGCAGCCGGTATCGGTTGCACCCGCGATTTCCATGCAACCTGTAGCGCCGGCAGGAGGAGCCGGGCCTGTCCCGTCCGAACCGGCCCCGATCGACCATGCTCCGAATGGGGGGGCTACGGGTG
This sequence comes from Gallionella sp., assembly GCA_044230015.1. Taxonomy (GTDB): domain Bacteria; phylum Pseudomonadota; class Gammaproteobacteria; order Burkholderiales; family Gallionellaceae; genus Gallionella. The sequence goes on from JBGARW010000001.1 coordinate 2,222, forward strand.
GCGAGGGCATATCGGGCGGCCAGCCGGGCTGGGGGGTATTGCTGGCGCAACTGAATGTGCAGGGTATGGCGCAGCAGCTGGCGAAGCACTGCGTGCTGGAAGATCTTTCGGACGGACAGATCACCTTGCGTTTGTCGCAACAGCAGAAACATCTGCAAACAAAGGCGGCAACCGACAAGCTGCAGGCGGCACTGGGGGATTATTTTGCCAAGCCGGTCAGGTTGAATATCGTGTTGGGCAGAACCGAAACGGCAACGCCTGCAGTGATCGAGCAACAGGCCAAACAGCTCAGGCAGCAGCAGGCGAATGATTCGATCGCACGGGATGGTTTCGTGCGCGAGGCACAGGCAGAACTGGGTGCGAACCTGATTGCGGAATCAGTTAAGCCGGTACAGTAAATTCAGGAGGATGCGGAAATGATGAAGGGCGGATTGGGCGGTTTGATGAAACAGGCGCAACAGATGCAGCAAAACATGCAGAAGGCGCAGGCCGAATTGGCAACAGTCGAAGTGGAAGGCCAAGCCGGCTCTGGCCTGGTCAAGGTGACGATGACTTGCGCGCATGAAGTGCGCCGTGTGTCGCTGGATGACAGTGTGCTATCCGATGACAAGGAGATGCTCGAAGACTTGCTCGTATTGGCGCTTAACGATGCGATGAAGAAAGCGGAAGCCATCTCGCGGCAGCGCATGGGCGGCTTTACTGCCGGCATGGGCCTGCCGCCCGGGATGAATCTGCCGTTCTGACGGAATTCAGCCTTGGTGACGCCGTCCCATCTGGAGGAACTGATCGCAGCACTGCGTTGTCTGCCGGGCGTCGGGCCGAAGTCCGCGCAGCGCATGGCTTATCATCTATTGCAGCGTGACCGTACCGGGGCATTGCGCCTGGCGCGATCCCTGGACGCGGCCGCCAGCAATATCCGGCACTGCGTAAAGTGCAATAATTTTTCCGAACAGGAAGTGTGCGCGCTGTGCGCATCGGTCAGGCGTGATGCAGGCCTGCTGTGCGTGGTCGAAATGCCGGCAGACCTGCTGATGATGGAGCAAACGCAGTGCTATCGCGGCATGTACTTCGTGCTGATGGGGCGGCTCTCGCCGCTGGACGGCATCGGCGCGAAAGAATTGCATTTCGACCGTCTGGTCAAGCGCGTCCAGGAGCTGCCCTGCGAAGTGATCCTGGCGACCAACTTCACCGTGGAGGGCGATGCGACGGCGCATTATCTGGCGGCCTTGTTGCAGGCGCAGGGTGTCAAGGTCTCGCGTATCGCGCGCGGCTTGCCGATAGGCGGCGAATTGGAGCAGGTGGATAGCGGCACGCTGGCGCAGGCCATGCTGGAGCGGCGCGAGATTCTGGCATGAGCGAACAGGGCGAAAAATTGCAGAAGGTGCTGGCGCAGGCCGGATTCGGCTCGCGCCGCCTGATGGAGGAGTGGATCGCTGCCGGTCGCGTCAGCGTGAACGGTGAACCGGCCACCCTCGGGATGCGCGTGACGGAGGGCGACCTGGTGAAAGCGGAGCGGCGCACCATACGCGTCGGTGAAGGGGAGCGTACCGTACGCGTGCTGTTGTACCACAAGCCGGAAGGCGAAATCGTCAGCCGTGACGATCCGGAAAAGCGCGCCAGCGTGTTTGACAAGCTGCCCAAGTTGCGCGGCCAGAAATGGATCGCTATCGGGCGATTGGATTTCAATACCAGCGGCCTGCTGATTTTCACCACCTCCGGCGAGCTGGCGAACCGCCTGATGCACCCGCGTTTTGAGGTCGAGCGTGAATATGCGGTGCGCGTCCAAGGGGTCATGACGGAAGCGCAAATGGACCAGGCGCTCAGGCAGGGAGTTGAACTGGAGGATGGTCTGGTGAAGTTTGAAAAACTCGAGGACCATGGTGGCGAAGGCTTCAACCACTGGTATCGCGTGATGCTCAAGGAAGGACGCAATCGCGTGGTACGCCGCACTTTCGATGCGCTTGGATTGCCGGTCAGCCGGTTGATGCGCGTGCGCTTCGGTGTAATCAGCTTGCCGCCACGGCTGAAGCGCGGCATGACAGCCGAGCTGGATGAAAAGGAAGTGGCGCAGGTGCTGGATTGGGCAGGACTCGCCACCGGCTGCGATGAACCACCGCAGGACTCGCCGCCGGTGCCTCGCCAGACGCAACCCGGGAGAACCGGCCAGCATCCGGCTGCCGCAGCAGGAACGGTTCGGGGTGTCGGCCGGGCAAGGGCCGGAAAAAGTAGAACTGGTGTAAAACCTTGATTATCACTAAAATCCATCGACCCATATCCGGTCAATCGTCCGGGCCGGAACCTTTCGGAAGCAACGGGCAAGTTACTGGAAATCTGAATGGAAGAGCGCGGCAATAAAACCATCATGTGCAGTGTGCTGTTCCTGGATATCGTGGAATATTCCAGGAGGTCGGTGGCTGGGCAGATTTCGTTGAAGGACAGGTTCAACAGCTATCTTTCTGCGGCCATCAGCGGTGTGCCGATAGCCGACCGGATCATCCTCGATACGGGTGACGGCGCGGCAATCAATTTCCTCGGGGATGTGGAGGATGCACTGAAGGCGGCGCTCAGCCTGCGCGAGAGCATGCTCAATGAGGATCCCGGTCTCGACCCGCCGCTGCTGGTCCGGTCGGGGATCAATCTTGGCCCGGTTCGCCTGGTACGGGATATCAATGGCCAGCCCAACATTGTGGGTGATGGCATCAATGTGGCCCAGCGTGTGATGGGTTTTGCCGAGGCCGGCCAGATTCTTGTGTCGCGCTCCTACTACGATGCGGTGTCGCGCCTTTCGCCGCAGTATGCCGGAATGTTCCACTATCAGGGTTCGCGCACCGACAAACACGTGCGTGAACACGAGGTGTATGCCATTGGTTATCCGGGCGACAAGACGGTCCGGGCAGCGCCGGTGAATGGTGTCGCCGGACAGGTATCGGAGCATCATGCCGATATGTCATGGCATGCCAAACTTGGTTCCGCTGCGAGGGGATTGGCCGACCGGTTCGTGCAGGCCGACCCCGGGCAGCGCGTCCTGTATGCCGGCATGGCCGCCATGCTCGTGGCGCTGATCGTCATGCTGGTGTCAAAGCTTGCGCATAACGGCGAAGCGGAAGCGCCGGTTTTGCCAAGTGCCGATCAGGTGCAAGCGATGAGCAGCATACAACCGGTATCCACGGTTGCTTCGACAGGTCCTGCAGCACCTCGTGCGGAGAGCAAGGCGGCGGGAACAGGCGATACACGGAATGCTGCCAGGCCGGATATGAGAAAACCTGCCGAAGGCGGGACGGACAGCAAGAAGGCGGGCGACCAGGCAAAGTATCCGGCTGCGCGGCCCAAGGCCAAAGCGCCAGAGTCGGCTGAGAAGAAGACCTGGTTTGAGGCAATCAAGGGTGGCGCTGAGCAAGGTGCGGAAGCGCACATCACTGTCGCCTGCGAAGAAGGAACACAGTTGTTCGTGGATGGAGTGGAAAAAGGCAAGTTGGTCAAAACAGGATTGACCGTGCCTGTCTCGCCGGGAAAGCACAAGATAATCGTAACCAGCAAAAGCGGCGCTCTTTACACGCAAAATGTTGATCTTGAGCCGGGCAAGACGGTGCATCTCAAGCCGGGTTTTTGTGATTAGCGAACCTTTTCCGATTGCCGGGTGCGTATAAATGAAGATCGCGATTAAAGATTCATTCGGGTGGATGCCATGATTGGCCAAATAGGCCGCTACGAGGTGATTGGTGAGCTCGGCCAGGGCGCGATGGGCATCGTCTACAAGGCCAAAGACCCGCTGATCGACCGCGTGGTTGCGATCAAGACGATCAACCTCGGGCTCGCACTGGACGAGAAGGAAGAATATGAAGGCCGCTTCTATCAGGAAGCCAAGGCGGCCGGGCGGCTCAACCACCCGAATATCGTGACCATTTACGATGTGGGCAAGAGCGGTGACGTAGCCTACATTGCCATGGAGTTTCTGCAAGGGCGCGAGCTGCGCGACATCATGGACGATGACGGATTGTTGCCGGCCGACCAGGTGCTGGATATTGTCGCCCAGGTGGCGCAAGGGTTGGCTTATGCGCACGAGCATGACATCGTGCATCGCGATGTCAAGCCTTCGAACATCATGGTGGTGCGCGACGGCCACGTGAAAATAACCGATTTCGGCATTGCGCGCATGGCTTCCTCGGCGGTGCGCACACAGACCGGCATGGTGCTTGGCTCACCCAAATACATGTCGCCAGAGCAAGTGATGGGCAGGACGATAGACCAGCGTTCGGATATTTTCTCACTGGGGGTGATGCTCTACGAGATGCTGACCGGGCAGGCCCCTTTCAATGGCGAGAACGTCAATGCCATCATGTACCAGACCCTGAATGCGGTACCTGCGCCACCCGGCACGTTGAATCCCGGTGTGCCGGAAATGGCCAATTTCATCGTGGCCAAGGCCTTGGCGAAGAAGCTGGAGGATCGCTACCAGAACGCCAAGGATCTTGCCGTTGACTTGCGCGCTTGCCGCGATACCTTGCCGCGTTCCGGCAAGCAGATAGATGTCTCGCCGGTCGGTGGTGAAAAGAAATTGCCCGATGCGATCGATGTTAGCGCGCGCAGGAACTTGGACGAAGAGGAAGCAAAGCCGGTGGCAGGCTTGTCGCAAGCCTTCGATTCTGCCGCCGCGACCATGCGACTGGCTGCCTTGACGGCATCCAGCGAAGATGTGGACGAACTGTCCAAGACCTTGAAGATGGTGCGCCCGAGCGCGGAGGCGATCGGTCAGGCAGCTCCGCCGGCCATGACGTCCCGTCCAGCTTCGCCTGTCGCACCCGGCGCCGCAGCGCGCCAGCGCGCGGCAGGGCCGCCTGCCAGGCCCGGCAGCAATAATTCGATGCTGATCGCTGTTGTGATACTGGTGTTGCTGGGTATCGCCATAATTCTTGTTGCCTGATCACAGCCAGGAATATGGTGGTCAGGTCCTCGTCAAGCCTTGCCATATTGCTGTCGTTGTCCCATGCAATGGCCGCAGCCACGGCATATATGGCCATGATGCATCCGGCAGCCAGGCTGGCGGTGTTCGCGCTGATCCTGCTGAGCCTGTCTTATTATCTGGCGCGCGATGTTCTGCTGCTCTTTCCCGGCTCATGGTGCGAAATCTCTTTCGAACAGGGGCGCGTGTCGGTGGTCACCCGCGACGGCTCCGGCTTGTCCGGCCAGGTTGACGGCAAGACTGTCGTCAGTCCGTATTTCACCGTGTTGCGCATCAGGCCGGATGGGCATCGCCTGCCGGTTTTCCGGGCGATCTTCCCGGATGCGCTGGACACGGGCGAGTTCCGCAAATTGTGCACCTACCTGAGATTTATTCAGTAATTCACGGGTGTCAGGATGGTGGGGCGCGGATCCGGCTGCGTCTCCGGGTAGTCCTTGCTGAAATGCAAACCGCGACTCTCGTGGCGCGACAGGGCGCTCTGCACGATCAACTCGGCATTCATCACCAGGTTGCGCAATTCCAGCAGGTCCGGGCTGACATGGAAGTTGGTGTAGTACTCGTGTATCTCGCCCTGCAGCAACTGGATACGGTGTTGCGCGCGTTGCAGGCGCTTGTTGGTGCGCACGATGCCGACATAGTCCCACATGAAGTGACGTAATTCCGCCCAGTTGTGCGAGATGACGATCTGCTCGTCGGCATCCGTCACGCGGCTCTCATCCCAGGAGGGTAACGGTGGCGGAGCCTGGTGCGGTTTGTCCAGAATATCGCGGACTGCGGCATCCGCGAACACCAGGCATTCCAGCAGGGAATTGCTGGCCAGCCGGTTGGCTCCATGCAGCCCGCTGTAGGCGGTTTCGCCTACGGCATACAGGTTCTCCACATCGGTGCGCGCATGCAGGTCGGCGACGACCCCGCCGCAGGTGTAGTGCGCCGCTGGAACCACCGGGATAGGCTCCTTGCTGATGTTGATGCCCAGGCTGAGACAGCGCGCGTAAATGGTCGGGAAATGCTCCTGCAGGAATTCGACCGATTGATGCGAGATATCCAGATAGACGCAATCCAGCCCGCGCTTTTTCATCTCGAAGTCGATCGCCCTGGCCACCACGTCGCGCGGAGCAAGCTCGGCGCGCTCATCGTGCCAGGGCATGAAGCGCGTGCCATCGGGCAGCTTCAGGATGCCGCCCTCGCCACGTACCGCCTCGCTGATCAGAAAGGATTTCGCGTGCGGGTGGTACAGGCAGGTCGGGTGGAACTGGATGAACTCCATGTTGGCCACGCGGCAGCCGGCGCGCCAGGCCATCGCGATGCCGTCGCCGGTCGCCGTGTCGGGGTTGGTGGTGTAGAGATAGACCTTGCCGGTACCGCCGGTGGCAAGGATGGTATCCCGGGCGGCGATGGTGATGACCTCGTCGCTCAGGCTGTTCAGGGCGTATGCGCCATAGCAGCGCTTGTCCGGCAAGCCGAGTTTCCTGCCGGTGATCAGGTCGACCGACAGGTGGTTTTCCAGCACCGTGATGTTCGGGTGCTCCAGCACGCGTGCGGCGAGTGTCTCCTGCACGGCATGTCCGGTCGCGTCCGCCGCATGGATGATGCGCCGGCGGCTGTGCCCGCCTTCGCGGGTGAGGTGATAACCCGTGCCGCTGGCGCCATTCTTCGTGAACGGCACGCCTTGATCGATCAGCCAGTCAATCGCGGGTTTGCCGTGTTCGACGACGTAACGCGTGACGGCTTCATCGCACAGGCCGGCGCCGGCGGTGAGGGTGTCCTGAATATGCGCATCCAGCGTATCGTCTGCGGACAGCACGGCGGCGATACCGCCCTGTGCCCTGCCGCTCGCGCCGTCCAGCAGGGATCTCTTGGTGATCAAACCCACCTTTTGGCGATCGGCCAGCTTGATGGCCAACGCCAATCCGGCCAGGCCGCTGCCGATGATCAGTGTGTCAAATTGCAGCACTTTGGATCCAGATTCATTTGCATGGGCGGGACTATAGCAGACAGCGGGTAGGCAACTCCATGTTGCCGGCAGCAATGAATGGGAACTAATTCTCCATTATCCTGACAAACCGGCGCATATCGAAGCGGACTGACGCGCACGAATCGAAGCGGTTATACTTGCGGCCTGTTAAACGAACGGCGCAACGTCCCCACGACAAAGCCAGGCATCCTTTCCTCGCCATGCAGGGATGCGGGGACACACCGCAGGGCGTGCGGAATCTCTGGTTCCGTCTTGGTGTAGCCGCGATAACGATTGGGATTAGTCAGGGATGTCAGACCGGGAAGTCGATCAGCAGTTGGTGGAGCGTGTCCAGCGCGGCGATAAGCATGCCTTCGATTTGCTGGTATCCAAGTACCAGCGCAAGCTCGGGCGGCTCATTTCCCGCTTCGTGCGGGATCCGGCGGAGGCCGAGGATGTCACCCAGGATGCCTTTATCAAGGCGTACCGCGCGTTGCCCGGATTCCGTGGCGAAAGCGCGTTTTATACCTGGCTGTATCGCATTGGCATCAATACGGCGAAAAACCACCTTCTGGCGAACAAGCGGCGCGCGCCGACCAGCACACCGTTTGATGCCGAAGAAGCGGAGGCCTTCGAGGAAGGTGGCCTGCTGCATGAAGTTAGTACGCCGGAAAATGAACTCATGAGCAAACAAGTTGTCGATGTGGTGCAGGCTTCATTGCAGCAATTACCGGAAGATTTGCGTAGCGCGCTGACGTTGCGCGAAATCGAAGGGTTGAGCTATGAGGAGATTGCCAGTGTGATGAATTGCCCGATCGGCACGGTGCGGTCGAGAATCTTCAGGGCACGCGAGGCGGTGGCGGAGAATCTGCGCCCGCTGTTGGAAACCAGTAAGGGTAACAGGTGGTAGACATGAGACATGAGATTTCTGTATTGATGGACGGCGAATTGTTCGAGGATGAGGCGGAGGACTTGCTTGGCCTGATCAGAGAGGATTCCGATGCACACAAGGATTGGGCGGTTTACCATTTGATCGGCGATGTATTGCGCCAGCCGGAGCATATTCATTGCGACTTGAGTGCGAAGGTGCGTGAACGCATGAAGGATGAGCCCACCGTGCTGGCCCCGCGTGGCCGCGTGGTGAAGCAGAGAATGCGCGCGGTCGCGCTGTCTGCAGCAGCGTCGCTGGCGGCAGTCGGGGTGGTGGCATGGATGTCTTTGCAGGTCAGCCCGGAAGCGGCACCGCAGATGGCGATGCAGCAGTCCGCCTTGCGTCCGGTCAGCGCGCAGATCCAGCCCGGATCCAACGATTATCTGATGGCACACCAGGAATTCTCCCCCAGCATTGACATGAGGGGTGGCGCATCATATATCCGCACTGTCGCCTATATCCCGGACGAGAAGTAGCAGAGATGGCGAACGACACGGAGGGAAGGCGGCAATTGACCATGCGTGCGGCATTCTGCGGGCTATTGCTGTCCACCGCCGTCAATGCATATGCGGGAGAACGGCAGGTCAGCCTCGACTGGCTCAAGGTTGTAGCCTTTGCCGCACACCAGACCGATTACAGCGGGGTGTTCGTTTATCAGTATGGCAACCGCGTCGAGACTTCGCGCATTACCCACGTGGTCGAGGCGGATGGCGAATATGAAAAACTGGAAAGCATGGACGGCCCCAAGCGTGAAATCATCCGCCATCACGGGCAGGTTTGGTGTTACATCAACCACAAGATGGTGCAAGTCGACAGCCAGCGGGTGCGCAGCCGGTTTCCGGCCCTGTTGCCGGAGCAGATATCCGCGCTCAACGCCAACTACCAGGCCGGGGGAGTGGGGACGGAGCGCGTGGCCGGATATAACACCCAGGTTTTTGTGTTCAGACCCAATGATAATTTGCGCTACGCCCACAAGATATGGGCTCATGCCGACTCCGGTTTGTTGCTGAAGACAGCCGTATTGGACATCAAGAATCAGGTGATCGAGCAATATGCCTTTACCCAGTTGCAGATTGGCGGAAATATCGACCGTTCGTGGGTCGGCGCAAGAAATCTGCCGCGGCGCGATGCCGGACTGCCCATATCGCCAGACTTGGCCAAGGGTGGCACACCCGCAAACAGCGGCTGGGTGGCGGACGCACTGCCGGCCGGATTCAAGAAAACCATGGAGATCCAGCGCCCGATGCGCGGCAGGCATGCTCCTGTGACGCAAATCGTGTTCTCTGACGGGCTGAGTGCGATTTCTATCTTCATCGAGCCTGACGATGAAGATGAAGATGATGTGGAGGGATTATCCAGCCGTGGGGCGGTGAATCTGTATCGCAAGGTGCTGGACAGGCATCTGATCACCGTGGTCGGGGAGGTCCCGCCGCGCACCGTGATGCAGGTGCTTGATTCTGTGCGCTACAACGGCAGGTAATCGCGCCGGGATGCACACTGCAGGCGTGCGGGTTAGCGCGCTGGACATGTTTAATTTTTTTAATATAGGGGGATATTTATGCTAAAAAAATTATTTGGCTCCTTTGCGCTTGCAGCAGGAATTGCCCTTGGCGGCCCCGTTTACGCCAAGGAACTGCCCGACTTCACCGATCTGGTGGAAAAACAGGGCTCTGCTGTAGTCAATATCAGCACCACACAGATCATCCGCAACGCGCAGGGAGTTCCCAATCTTCCCGAAAGTGACCCCTTTTACGAATTCTTCCGCCGTTTCGCCCCGCAGATGCCGCGCGAGCGGGAATCGCAGTCATTGGGTTCGGGCTTTATCATCAGCGCGGACGGCTACATCATGACCAACGCGCATGTGGTGGACAGCGCCGACAAGATTACCGTGCGCCTTACCGACAAGCGCGAGTTCCGCGCCAAAGTCATCGGTGCTGACAAGCGCACCGACGTGGCATTGCTGAAGATCGAGGCGACCGGCCTGCCGAATGTCACCGTGGGTGACCCGAACAAGCTGAAAGTGGGCGAGTGGGTGGTCGCCATCGGTTCGCCGTTCGGCTTCGATAGCAGCGTGACGGCGGGTATCGTCAGCGCCAAGGGGCGATCCTTGCCGCAGGATAACTTCGTGCCGTTCATCCAGACCGATGTGGCGATCAATCCGGGCAACTCCGGCGGGCCGTTGTTCAACATGAACGGCGAGGTGGTCGGCATCAACTCGCAGATCTATACCCGTTCCGGCGGCTCGATGGGCCTGTCTTTCGCCATCCCGATCGATGTGGCGACACAAGTGACCGAGCAATTGCGCACCAGCGGCAAGGTGACGCGCGGGCGTATAGGGGTGATGATCCAGGAGCTGACGCGCGAACTGGCCGAATCGTTCGGCCTGAGCAAGCCGGCCGGCGCGCTAATCAGCAATGTGGAGAAGAATGGCCCCGCGGACAAGGCGGGCATCGAGGCGAGCGATGTGATCCTCAAGTTCGACGGCAAACCGGTGAACAGTTCCAGCGATTTGCCGCGCATGGTGGCGGCGACCAAGCCTGGCAGCAAAGTGACGATCGATTTGTGGCGCAAGGGCGCATCCAGGCAGGTGGTCGTGGAGGTCGCGGAAATGCCGGAAGAGGGCAAGCTGGCACGCGCCGCAAGGAAACTGGCCGACGATGTGGCGGAGGCAATCTCACGTCTGGGCATCGCGGTCAGCGAGTTGGGCAAGGAACAACTGCAGGAGCTGCAAATCAGCGGCGGCCTGCTGGTGGAGGAGGTCAAGGGTACGGCAGCGCGCGCTGCCGGATTGCAGCAGGGCGACGTGCTGCTGGCGATCGGCAACATTCCGATCCGTTCATCGGGTCAGTTCAACGAGATCCTCAAGCAGGTTCCCAAGGGGAAGAATGTCGCGTTGCTGGTGCGGCGCGGTGATGCTGCCTCATATGTGGCGGTCCGGCTCGACGAAAAGTAATCACAATTCTGCGTACTTCGCCTGAATCGGCTAGAATCCGCGCTTTGCGAATCAGCCGGTTCAGGTGTTCCCGTTTAGGCTCTCATGCAGTTAATCCGCAATTTCTCCATCATCGCCCATATCGACCACGGCAAGTCAACGCTGGCAGACCGCATCATCCAGCTGTGCGGCGGCTTGTCTGACCGTGAGATGGAGGCGCAGGTGCTCGATTCCATGGACCTGGAGCGCGAGCGCGGCATCACCATCAAGGCACAGACCGCCGCGTTGCAATACCGGGCGCGCGACGGGCAGATGTATAACCTCAACCTGATCGATACGCCGGGACACGTGGATTTTTCCTACGAGGTGTCGCGTTCGCTGTCCGCCTGCGAAGGCGCGCTGCTGGTGGTGGATGCCTCTCAGGGTGTGGAGGCGCAGACCGTGGCGAACTGCTATACCGCGCTGGACCTGGGCGTGGAGGTGGTGCCGGTGCTGAACAAGATCGATCTGCCGTCCGCCAATCCGGACAACGCCATCGAGGAGATCGAGGAAGTGATCGGCATCGCCGCGCATGATGCGGTGCGCTGTTCGGCCAAGACCGGCGAGGGCGTGCAGGACGTGCTGGAAGCGCTGATCGTCAGGGTGCCCGCACCGGAAGGCGATCCGGATGCGCCGTTGCAGGCGCTGATCATCGACTCGTGGTTCGATAACTACGTCGGCGTGGTGATGCTGGTGCGGGTGATGAACGGCACGCTCAAACCCAAGGAGAAGATCCTGCTGATGGCCACCGGGGCGCAGCAGCTGACCGAACACATCGGCGTGTTCACGCCCAAATCGCAGCCGCGCGAGACACTGTCTGCAGGCCAGGTGGGTTTCGTGATCGCCGGCATCAAGGAGCTGAAAGCGGCCAAGGTCGGCGACACCATTACCCATTCGGCCCGGCCTGCGCAGCAGGCGTTGCCGGGTTTCAAGGAGATCCAGCCGCAGGTGTTCGCCGGACTGTTTCCGGTGGAATCGAACCAGTATGAGGCGCTGCGCGATTCGCTGGAAAAACTCAAGCTGAACGACGCCGCGCTGCGCTACGAACCGGAGGTGTCGCAGGCGCTGGGCTTCGGCTTCCGCTGCGGTTTCCTCGGCCTGCTGCATATGGAGATCGTGCAGGAACGGCTGGAGCGCGAGTTCGACATGGACCTGATCACCACTGCGCCGACGGTGATCTACGAAGTGGCGCTGCGTGACGGCACGGTAGTGATGGTGGACAATCCGTCCAAGATGCCCGATCCGTCGAAGATCGACGAGATCCGCGAGCCAATCGTCACGGTCAACCTGTACATGCCGCAGGAATACGTCGGTGCGGTGATCACGCTATGCACGCAGAAGCGCGGCATGCAGATCAACATGAGCTATCACGGCAAACAGGTGATGCTGGTGTATGAGATGCCGATGGCGGAGATCGTGCTGGACTTCTTCGACAAGCTGAAATCGGTGTCGCGCGGCTACGCATCGATGGACTACGAGTTCAAGGAAAACCGCGCGGCGGACGTGGTCAAGGTGGACATGCTGATCAACGGTGAAAAGGTGGATGCGCTGGCGGTGATCGTGCATCGTGCCAACAGCCAGTATCGCGGTCGCGAGGTGGCGGCCAAGATGCGCGAACTCATCCCGCGCCAGATGTACGACGTGGCGATCCAGGCGACCATCGGCTCGAACATCATCGCGCGCGAAAACGTCAAGGCGCTGCGCAAGAACGTGCTGGCCAAATGCTACGGGGGCGACATTTCGCGCAAGAAGAAGCTGCTTGAGAAACAGAAGGCCGGCAAGAAGCGCATGAAACAGGTGGGCAGCGTGGAGATCCCGCAGGAGGCGTTCTTGGCGATCCTGCGCGTCGATGAATAGGGAAGATGATGGATTTCGCACTGATCTTGTTTGTATTGCTGCTGGTCACCGGCGGGATATGGCTGCTGGACCGCTTCATTCTGGCGGCCAAACGCGGCAGCGAGGTTGCCGAACCGTGGTGGGTGGAATATGCCAAGAGCTTCTTCCCGGTCATCCTGATCGTGTTTTTCATCCGCTCCTTCCTGGTCGAGCCGTTCAAGATACCTTCAGGCTCGATGATCCCAACCCTGCAGGTGGGCGACTTCATCCTGGTGAACAAGTTCACCTACGGCATCCGCCTGCCCATCGTCAACCGGAAGCTGGTGCAGCTCAACGATCCGCAGCGCGGCGACGTGATGGTGTTCCATTATCCGGAGAACCCGTCGCTGGATTACATCAAGCGCGTGGTCGCGCTTCCCGGCGATACGGTCGAGTATCGCAACAAGCGGTTGTGGATCAACGGTACCGAGCAGGCGCAGCAGCCGGATGGTGATTACAATTACGTTGAGACCGGCCTGAATTTTGTGCATACTGAAAGATGCCTCGAAACATTGGGCGGGCGTCAGCATGCGCTGCTGGTGAATCCAGAGGTACCGACGCTGCGCCTGGATGCGGTAGCCGAGTTCAAGGGTCGCGAGAACTGCAGCTATGACGATGAAATGGTACGCTGCAAGGTGCCAGACGGGCATTACTTCATGTTGGGCGATAATCGTGACAATAGCCGCGACAGCCGCTATTGGGGGTTCGTTCCGGACAATCAGGTCGTCGGCAAGGCATTTTTCATCTGGATGAATTTTTCCGAATTGAAGCGGGTCGGACTGTCTATTAACTGAGGTGTGGGAGAACGAGATGAACAAGGCGATGCCAGCAAAACAGCGTGGGTTGGGTTTTTTCGGGTTTATTTTGGGTGCGTTCGTCCTAGTGCTTGCCAGTATCGGCGGGTTGAAGCTCATCCCGGCCTATATGGAGGATGCGAAGGTCGCCAACCTGTTTGCCGCGATAGCCAGTAACCCGGAGATGCAGAAAGCCAGTCCGCGTGATATCCGCATGTCTTTCACCAAACGCGCTTCGATTGACGGCATAAATGCCGTCAATGCCGATGATATCGAGATCGTCAACAACAGCGGACGCCTGGAATTGAGTGCGAGCTATGCCGTCAAGGTGCCTTTGGCGGCCAACGTCAGCCTGTATCTGGAGTTCAATCCGACCAGTGCCAAATAATCGGAGCAGCGCGTTAAGCAGCCGGCTGGGGCATGTTTTCGCACAGCCCCGATTGCTGCAACACGCATTGACGCATCGCAGCTACGCGCCGGAGCATAACGAACGTCTGGAATTCCTGGGCGACAGCGTGCTTGGCTGCGTCATCACCAAATATTTGTATGGCAGCTATCCGCAATTGAGCGAGGGTGAACTGTCGCGGTTGCGTTCCTGTCTGGTCAGGGAGGATACGCTGGCGATGCTTGCGCAGCAGCTCGACTTGGGCAGTCATTTAAGGCTGGGTGAGGGTGAGCGCAAGAGCGGCGGCTTCCGCCGCCCTTCCATTCTGGCAGATGCGATGGAGGCCTTGTTTGGTGCGGTGTTGCTGGATGGCGGTTTTGCCGCTGCCGAAAAGGTTGTGCTGGGCCTGTTCGTACCCTACCTGGCAAAAGTGGACGTGCAGACATTGGGCAAGGATGCCAAAACCCTGTTGCAGGAGTATCTGCAGGGCAAGCATATCCCCTTGCCGACCTACAGCGTGATCGCTATCCAAGGACAGGCGCATGAGCAATCCTTCGATGTGGAGTGTGCCATACCGTCATTGAGGATATCCACGCGCGGCGCGGGTAACAGCCGCCGTAATGCCGAGCAACAGGCAGCGCAGGCAGCCTATCAACGGCTGGTTCAGGGCGTGCCATCGGCTTCAGGGTAGCGCCCCGTACCGGAGCGACAGCCTGCGCTCGCAACCGTGCTTCTGCCATATCAGCCATCATGGCTGCATCATGACCGTACCTGGCCTCGGTTGCCCGGCATCCTCCGTCCTCGGGAATACGATTCACCTCCAGATCCGATTTCGCATCTTAAAGAGGCTATCGGTTGACCAAAATGCCGCCAGCCTTTATCTTACGCGGTTCTTTCTGGCATAAATCTAAGGTGTTTGTGATGGAGTTGACGGGCGCGGAGATACTTATCCGCTGTTTGCAGGAGGAGCGGGTCGAATATGTGTTCGGCTATCCCGGCGGGGCGGTGCTGTTCATTTATGACGAACTGTTCAAGCAGGACAAGGTCAAGCATGTGCTGGTGCGCCATGAGCAGGCTGCGGTGCATGCGGCCGACGGTTACGCGCGATCATCCGACAAGGTAGGCGTGGCACTCGTCACCTCGGGGCCGGGGCTGACCAATGCCGTGACCGGCATCGCGACCGCCTACATGGATTCCACACCGATGGTCGTCATCAGCGGCCAGGTGCCGACCGGTGCGATCGGCGAGGATGCCTTCCAGGAAGTCGATGCGGTGGGCATCACCCGGCCTTGCGTGAAGCACAACTTCCTGGTCAAGGACGTGAAGGACATCGCCTCGACCATCAAGAAGGCGTTCTACCTCGCCAGGACGGGCCGCCCCGGCCCGGTGCTGGTGGATATTCCCAAGGATGTGTCCAACCACAAGACCACTTTTGAATATCCGGCCAGTGTGACCATCCGCTCCTACCATCCGGCGGGCAAAGGCGACAGCGCGCAGATCAGGCAGGCGGCGCAGATGCTGCTGGAGGCCAAGCGGCCGATGATCTATGCGGGTGGCGGGGTGGCGCTGTCCGACGCGTCCGCACAACTGACCGACCTAGTGTGTATGCTGGGCTTCCCCTGCACCAATACGTTGATGGGTCTGGGCGGTTTCCCCGCCAGCGACAGGCACTTTACCGGAATGCTGGGGATGCATGGCACCTATGAAGCGAACATGGCGATGCAGCATTGCGACGTGCTGCTGGCGGTCGGCGCGCGCTTCGACGACCGCGTGATCGGCAATGTCGAGCACTTTGCAGAAGTGGCGCGCAAGATCATCCACATCGACATCGACCCATCCTCGATCGCCAAGCGCGTGAAGGTGGATCTGCCCATCGTCGGCGATGTGAAACTGGTGCTCGATGAACTGTTGCAGATGCTGCGCGGCAGCAGGCAGGTGCCCGATACGGCGGCCATGGCAGCATGGTGGAAGCAGGTGGACGAATGGCGTGCCGTGGGTGGCGGGCTGCGCTACAAGAATTCCTCCGAGATCATCAAGCCTCAATTCGTCATCGAGAAGCTGCATGAGATCACCGGCGGCGATGCGTTCATCACGACCGACGTCGGCCAGCACCAGATGTGGACTGCGCAATATTACAAGTTCGAGAAGCCGCGCCGCTGGATCACTTCCGGCGGCCTGGGCACGATGGGTTTCGGTTTGCCCGCGGCGATGGGCGTGCAGATGGTCAACCCCGGCGCAACGGTGGCATGCGTGACAGGCGAGGGCAGCATCCAGATGAACATCCAGGAACTGTCCACCTGCAAGCAGTTCCGCCTGCCGATCAAGATCGTCGCCCTTAACAACGGCTATCTGGGCATGGTGCGGCAGTGGCAGGAGTTCTTCCATGGCAACCGCTATTCCGAGACCTATATGAACGCGCTGCCGGATTTCGTCAGGCTGACCGAGGCATACGGGCATGTCGGGATGCGTATCGAAAAGCCTGCGGATGTCGAACCGGCACTGAAAGAGGCATTCGCGCGCAAGCATGACCTGGTGTTCATGGACTTCAGGACCGACCCGACGGAAAACGTCTATCCGATGGTTCCCGGCGGCAGGGGCTTGTCGGAAATCATCCTGGCGGAGGAGCTGTAATGCGGCATATCATCTCTTTGCTGATGGAGAACGAGGCGGGTGCCCTGTCGCGCGTGGCCGGGCTGTTCTCGGCGCGTGGCTACAACATCGAGTCCTTGTCGGTCGCGCCGACCGAAGACCCTACCCTGTCGCGCATGACCATCGTCACCAGCGGTTCGGACGCGGTCATCGAACAGATCAACAAGCAGCTCAACAAGCTGGTGGATGTCGCTGCGATGATCGACCTGAGCGAGGGCGAGCATCTCGAACGCGAATTGATGCTGGTCAAGGTGCGTGCCGAAGGCGATGTGCGTGAAGGGCTGAAACGCATGGCGGATGTTTTTCACGGACGCATCATCGATGAGACCGATCATACCTACACGATCGAGTTGACCGGCTCATGCGCCGAATTGGACAGCCTCCTGAAAAAGATCGGCCGCGACCTGATCCTGGAAACGGTGCGTACCGGGGCTTCATGCATCGGGTGCGGCGACCGGATTTTGAAACTTTGATTTTGGATTTTTAATTTTTTGGAAAAGAGGGCAATATGAAAGTTTATTACGACAAAGACGCGGACCTTTCCCTGATCAAGGGCAGGCAGGTAACCATCATCGGCTACGGCTCGCAGGGTCATGCCCATGCGCAGAACCTGAAGGAATCCGGCGTCAACGTGACCGTCGCGCTGCGCAAGGGGGGTGCATCCTGGGCCAAGGCCGAGGCCGCCGGCCACAAGGTCGCCGAGATCGCTGATGCAGTGAAGGGCGCCGATGTGGTGATGATGCTGTTGCCGGACGAGACCATGCCGGAGGTGTATCACGCCGATGTGGCAAAGAACCTGAAGTCCGGCGCCGCATTGGCGTTCGCCCACGGCTTCAACATCCACTATAACCAGATTGTGCCGCCGGCCAATGTGGACGTGATCATGATCGCGCCGAAAGGTCCCGGCCATACCGTGCGTTCCGAATACCTCAAGGGCGGCGGGGTACCGACGCTGATCGCGGTGTACCAGGACAAGTCCGGCAAGGCCAAGGACATCGCACTGTCGTACGCGGCAGCCAACGGCGGCACCAAGGGCGGCGTGATCGAGACCAACTTCCGCGAAGAGACAGAGACCGATCTGTTCGGCGAGCAGGCGGTGTTGTGCGGCGGCGCGGTGGAGCTGGTCAAGGCCGGTTTCGAGACGCTGACCGAAGCGGGTTATGCGCCGGAGATGGCCTACTTCGAATGCCTGCACGAACTGAAGCTGATCGTCGATCTGATGTACGAGGGCGGTATCGCCAACATGAACTACTCGATCTCCAACAACGCCGAATATGGTGAGTACGTCACCGGCCAGCGCGTGATCGCCGGTGAGGCGCGTGCCGCGATGAAGGAATGCCTGAAGAACATCCAGAACGGCTCATATGCCAAGCAGTTCATTCTGGAAGGCCGTACCAACTATCCGGAAATGACCGCTCGCCGCCGCCTGAACGCCGCCCACCCGATCGAGCAGGTCGGCGGCCAGTTACGTGCGATGATGCCCTGGATCAGCAAGAACAAGCTGGTCGATCAGTCTAAAAACTAGTGAAGGGTGAAAAGTGAAAGGTGAAATGTTGCGGCATTTTACCTTTCATGGTCTTTCCATCTCACATTTCACGTTTCACATTTCACCATGAGCCCATATCCCCATCCCATCATCGCCCGTGAGGGCTGGCCGTTCCTGATCGGCTCCATTGTCATCGCGCTGCTGCTATCCGCTCTTGTCGGCGGCGCCCCTGAACTGCTGGCGTGGATCGTCGTGCTGTTCGTGGTACAGTTTTTCCGCGATCCGCCGCGCGAGATCCCGCAGGATGCCGGTGCGGTGCTGTCGCCCGCCGACGGGCGGGTCATCAAGGTCGAGCGCACGCAGGATCCCTACGGGCAACGCGAAGCGATCCTGGTCAGTGTGTTCATGAATGTGTTCAACGTGCATTCCAACCGTAGCCCGGTCGACGGTACTGTGGAAAAGGTACAGTATTTCCCGGGGAAATTCGTAAATGCAGATCTTGACAAGGCCTCTGCGGAGAACGAGCGCAATGCGGTGGTGCTGAGGACTGCTGAGGGCCGGGTCGTGACTTTTGTTCAGGTGGCTGGCCTGATCGCACGGCGCATCCTGTGCTACGTCAAGGCCGGCGATACGCTGTCGCGCGGCCAGCGCTACGGTTTCATCCGCTTCGGCTCGCGCGTGGATGTCTATCTGCCGCTGGATGCCGCCGTCAAGGTCAGCATCGGCGACAAGGTGTCGGCAACCACCACCATCTTGGCAATCCTCCCGGAAAACGGTTAATCTGGCCGCATGGACGAATTCGACATACGCAAGCCGATGAATCTGCGCCGGCGCGGCATTTACCTGTTGCCCAACCTGTTCACGACCGGCGCACTGTTTGCCGGTTTTTACGCGATCGTTCAGGCGATGAATGTCCGTTTCGAATTTGCGGCAGTGGCGATCTTCATCGCCATGGTGCTGGACGGGCTGGATGGGCGCGTGGCGCGGCTGACGCATACCCAAAGCGAATTCGGCGCAGAATACGACAGCCTGTCCGACATGGTCTCGTTCGGTGTTGCGCCGGCATTGGTCATGTACGAGTGGGCTTTGAAAGGGCTGGGCAAGTGGGGCTGGTTCGCCGCGTTCATTTATTGCGCTGCCACCGCGTTGCGCCTGGCGCGCTTCAACACCAACATCGACGTGGTCGACAAACGCTACTTCCAGGGCCTGCCCAGCCCGGCTGCCGCTGCGTTGGTGGCGGGTTTCGTCTGGGTGATGCTGGACTACGGCTTCAAAGGCGGCGAATTGCGCTGGTATGCGGCGGCATTGACGGTGTTCGCGGGATTGAGCATGGTCAGCAATCTGCCGTTCTACAGTTTCAAAGACCTGAACATGCGCAAGAGCGTACCGTTCATGGTGATCTTCCTGATCGCACTGTTCTTCATCCTGATTTCCAGTTATCCGCCCGGTGTATTGTTTGCCTTGTTCCTCGGCTATGCCTTGTCCGGCTATGTGCTGTGGCTGCTGCGTCTGCGCAAAAAACAACAGCCCATTGTCTGATGCGATAAAACTGGTAATATCTGCCCCATGCATTTCTCCACGCACATCGCATTACTTCACTCCACGTTCAGCCTGCTGGCTGCGCTGCTGCTGCGCGGCGCGCGCTAATCACACACTAGATCATCAGAAGTAAGCGGGCTAACCGTATATCGGTTACGCAGGTTCAACCTATTCGCATTGGAGTTTTCACCATGACAGAGAAATTGATTATTTTCGACACCACCTTGCGCGATGGCGAGCAAAGCCCCGGCGCGTCGATGACCGGGGAAATGAAGATCCGCATTGCGCGCCAGCTGGAAAAACTGGGTGTGGATGTGATCGAAGCGGGCTTTGCCGCGGCCAGCTCCGGGGATTTCGAGGCGGTGAAGGACGTTGCAAGAACCGTGAGAAACTCCACGGTGTGCTCGCTGGCGCGCGCTTCGGAGAACGATGTACGCCGCGCCGGTGAAGCGATCCGCCCGGCGAAGTCGGGGCGTATCCACACTTTCATCGCCACCAGCCCGATCCACATGCAGCACAAATTGCGCATGACCAAGGATCAGGTGGTGGAGCGCGCGGTCAGCGCGGTGAAGTGGGCGCTCGAATATACGGACGATGTGGAATTTTCCGCCGAGGATGCGGTGCGTTCAGAGATGGATTTCCTGGTGCGGGTGTTCGATGCGGTGATCAAGGCCGGAGCCAAAACATTGAACGTGCCGGATACAGTGGGCTATTCCATTCCCGCCGCATGGGGTGAACGCATCCGGCAACTGATCGCGCGCGTGCCGGATTCGGACAAGGTGGTCTGGTCCACACACTGCCACAACGATCTGGGTCTTGCCGTGGCGAATTCCCTGTCGGCAGTGATGAACGGCGCGCGTCAGGTGGAATGCACCATCAACGGGCTGGGTGAACGCGCCGGCAACGCCTCGCTGGAGGAGATCGTGATGGCGGTCAGGACGCGCCGTGATGTGTTCAACCTGGACACACGCATCGACACCACGCAGATCGTGCCGACTTCAAAACTGGTTTCCAGCATCACCGGTTATCCGGTACAGCCGAACAAGGCGATCGTCGGTGCGAACGCCTTCGCGCACGAATCCGGCATCCACCAGGACGGTGTGCTCAAGCACCGCGAGACCTACGAGATCATGCGCGCCGAGGATGTGGGCTGGCATGCCAACAAGCTGACGCTGGGCAAACTCTCCGGGCGCAACGCGTTGCGCCAGCGTTTTGCCGCGCTGGATATCGAATTCGGTTCGGAAGAAGCGTTCAATGCCGCATTCCAGCGCTTCAAGGAGCTGGCGGACCGCAAGCACGAGATCTTCGACGAGGACTTGCAGGCGTTGGTGAGCGACGAGGCGGTGGGGCAGGTCAGCGAGCATTATCATCTGATTTCCATGCGCGCCCATAGCGAGACTGGCATCTTGCCGGTGGCAAGGGTGGTTATGGATATCGGCGGCGCGCAGCACGACGCCGAGGCGCAAGGTGGCGGGCCGGTGGATGCGACCTTTCAGGCCATCGAGAAGATCGTGCACAGCGGCACCGAGTTGCAACTCTATTCGGTGAACAACATCACCAGCGGCACCGATGCGCAGGGCGAGGTGACGGTGCGCCTCGCCAAGGGGGGGCGGATCGTCAACGGGCAGGGCGCGGATACCGATATCGTGGTGGCTTCCGCCAAGGCCTATCTGAATGCGCTCAACAAATTGCACAGCAAGCTGGAGCGCGCCCACCCGCAGTTGTGAACTGCCAGTGCGCAGGCTGGGTACTTCCTGTTTTCGGCCCCGGCTTGTCCGGGTCGGGGTGGCCGAAACCCAAATTCCTTGCAAGCGCCCATTACACGCCCCGTATTTGAGCGGCCCCTGAATCTTTAGGGTTCCTTAACATTTCGAAACAATTGTTTTTGAACATATTGACGGATGCATAGTCATAATCCTGCATCATGGGTTGCAGGGGTTTTATGGATCCCTGCCATTTTTGTAAATTTCACTGGAGATCGTCTTGAATAAGATTCTGTTAGGTTCCGTATTATTGCTGACCTCGCTGGGAGCCAATGCCGCCCTGATCGAGTGTTCCATCATTCCCCACTCCCAATGTCCCCATGCGGAATTCTCCGGAAAGAATCTGGCGCAGGCGAATCTGCAGGAGGCGCACCTCATCGAAGGCGACCTGTCGCGCGCCGACCTGACCAAGGCCAACCTCAAGGGCGCGAACATCTACCACGGCAAGCTGATGGGCGGCAATTTCACCGAGGCGGATATGACCGACATCACGCTGTATAACGCCGACCTGACCGGGGCGAACCTGACCGGGGCGAACCTGACGCGCGCCAAGCTCAAAGGCGCCAACCTGACCGATGCCAACCTGACCGATGCCAACCTGACCGATGCAGAGATCGAAAATGCAAAATTCAATAAGGCGGTTTTCTGCCGCACGACGATGCCGAACGGCATCGTGAACAGCGGCGCGAACTGTCCTGCCAAAAAAACCGAAAGAAACGCCAGGTCCGAGCAGGCCGAGGCTGCGGAGAGCGCCATCAATGGCTGCGTGATCCAGCCGCGCACGGTATGCACGAATGCTGCGCTGGCCGAGGCCAATCTGGGTTCCGCCAGCCTTTCCGGCGCGCAGCTCTTCATGGGCAATCTGGCGCAGGCCAACCTGTTCAAGGCCAATCTCGGCAAGGCCAACCTGACCGAAGCCAACCTGACCCGCGCCAATCTGACCCGCGCCAACCTGTCGCAAGCCAACCTGACCGATGCCAACCTGAACAAGGCGGTGCTGCGCGGCGCACAACTTGAACGCGCCAATCTGACCGGCGCGATCCTGCTGAATGCCGACCTGACCGACGCCGACCTGAGCGGCGCAAATATCGCCGATGCCACGCTGACCGGTGCGACCTTCTGCAATACGGTCATGCCCAACGGCACGGTGAACAACAGCAGTTGCATGGCTGAAAAAAAAACCCTAGAGGTTACTGAACCGGCAAAGGTCGAGCCGATAAAGGCCGAGCCGGCCGTGGAACAAATCAAACCAGCTGAGCCTGTTAAGACCGCCAAACCGGCGGCCAAGGCAAAGACCAAGAGCAAGTAACCACCCGGTAGGGTGCAAGGACAAGGGCACGCTGCGCGTGCCCTTTTGCTTTTCCGTTATGGAGGCCGCTTATTTGCCTTGTGCGGCAGTGACAAGCTGCACCATCTGCCGTTTAGCATCCTGCTGGCAGGTTGAGACATCAGGATTTGTTTGTCGGTTATCATGCGCGGATCACGGGGATATTTGCATAACCGCTGCGCATGGCAATGCTTCGTCGAGAGCGGTTCGGAATCCTTTACAGGCCGGAGTGGTTAACCATGCAAGAGAATTTGCGGAACCTTCTGAATTTCATGCGCTTCATCACGGCGCGTTTCAACCAGGACCGCTGCGTGCAGATCGCGGCGAGCCTGACCTTCACCACGCTGCTTTCGCTGGTGCCGTTGTTCACCGTGGCCCTGGCGATGTTCTCGGTATTCCCGCTGTTCGAAGACTTTTCCAGCCAGATCAGGGCCTATCTGGTCGACAACCTGATGCCGGACATGGCGGGGAAGATCATTACGCAATATATGCAGCAGTTCACCGAGAACGCAATGCGCCTGACGGCAGTCGGCATCGTGTTCCTTGCGGTGACGGCCATGCTGATGATGCTGACCATAGACCATGCGTTCAATGCCATCTGGAGAGTGTCCCGGCCGCGGCCATTGCTCAAACGACTGATTGTTTACTGGGCGGTACTCACTCTCGCGCCGTTGCTCATCGGCGCGAGCCTGTCATTGACCTCATGGCTGGTCGGGTTATCGATGGGTTATGTCAAACAGATCCCGATATCCGGCGTGGGGATATTGAGGATATTGCCGGCGCTGCTCACCACGTCGGCGTTCACCATGTTGTTCAAGTTGGTGCCGAATCGTTATGTGCCGCGCTCACATGCATTGATCGGAGCGATCGTGGCAGCGCTCATCTTCGAGTCCATGAACCGCGTGTTCGGGTATTACGTCAGTCATTTCCCCACCTACAAGCTGGTATATGGCGCATTCGCCAGCGTGCCGGTTTTTCTGATGTGGATCTACCTGTCCTGGCTGACCATTCTGGTCGGCGCAGTGATCGCGGCATCATTGTCCCATTGGCGCGCCCCTGTGGCACAGCAACTGCCGCCTGCCGCCCAACTGCTGGATGCGCTGCGTGTGCTGCGAATCATGGCAAGTGGTTTACAGCATGGCAGGGTGAGCACCTTCCCGGAGCTGTCCAGGTCCCTGAACCTCGGTTATGACGTGCTGGAGGGAATTCTTGAGAAACTGGTAAGAGCCGATATGGTGCGCAAGGCAGAAGGGCAAGGCTGGCTGCTGATGCGTGATGCAAGCCATATCCGCACCGCCGAATTGTTGCGTCTGTTCGTGCTGGACCATGGCACATTGTCCGCCGGGCAGAGTGACGATCCGCTGCAGCAATGGATCCTCGGTTGTGCCGGCCAGCTTGAGCAAGGCGCCGACCTGACCTTGCAGGAGCTCTTTGCGCGCAGCGCGAAGCACGAAACCATCTGAACAGGCTCTTGCCATGGCCGCCGGACAGGCATGCCGGATGCGGCTTGAATGGTGCACAGGGTGGGATCTTGTGACCCGGTGAACTTTGAGGGCAGGCCGTTTTACGGTATCATCGCCCTCCATGACCAAGTATATCTTCATCACCGGCGGCGTTGTGTCTTCACTGGGCAAGGGCATTGCCGCCGCCTCTCTTGCAGCCATCCTCGAATCGCGCGGCCTCAGGGTGACGATGCTCAAGCTTGATCCCTACATCAACGTCGATCCGGGCACCATGAGCCCGTTCCAGCACGGCGAAGTGTTCGTCACCGAAGACGGCGCGGAAACCGATCTGGATCTGGGGCATTACGAGCGGTTCATTTCCGCGAAGATGCGCAAGACCAACAATTTCACCACCGGGCAGATTTACGACAGCGTGATCCGCAAGGAGCGGCGCGGTGAGTATCTGGGCAAGACGGTGCAGGTGATCCCGCATATCACCAACGAGATACAGGCATTCATCGAACGCGGTGCGGCGGCTTCGCATGACGGTAACGCCGATGTGGCGATCGTCGAGATCGGCGGCACGGTCGGTGACATCGAATCATTGCCGTTCCTCGAGGCCGCGCGGCAAATGGGACTGCGCATGGGACGCAACCAGGTGGCCTACGTGCACCTGACCCTGGTGCCTTACATCACCACTGCCGGCGAGCTGAAGACCAAACCGACACAGCACAGCGTACAGAAACTGCGCGAGATCGGCATCTTTCCCACCGCGCTGCTGTGTCGTGCCGACCGGCCGATCCCGGACGACGAGCGCGCCAAGATCTCACTGTTCGCCAATGTGCGCGAAGAGGGCGTGATCTCGATGTGGGATGTGGACAGCATCTACAGGATCCCGCAGATGCTTAACCAGCAGGGCCTGGACCGCATCGTCTGCGAAGAGTTGGCTTTGGACCCGCCGCCGGCCGATCTGTCGGTATGGGCGAAGCTGGTGAGCGCACTGGAGAACCCGCAGCATCAGATCACCATCGGCATGGTCGGCAAGTATGTCGACCTGACCGAATCCTATAAGTCCCTGATCGAGGCGCTGCGCCATGCCGGCATCCATACCTCGACCAGAGTGGATATCGAGTATATCGATTCGGAAAATATCGAGACCTCCGGCACACAGGGTTTGGCGCACTTCGATGCGATCCTGGTCCCCGGCGGTTTCGGCAAGCGCGGGACGGAAGGCAAGATCGCCGCGATCCGCTATGCGCGGGAAAACAAGATACCTTATCTGGGCATCTGTCTGGGGATGCAGCTCGCGGTGATCGAATATGCGCGGCATGTCGCGGGCATGGCCGACGCGAACAGCACCGAATTCAATCCGGGATCCGAACATCCTGTCGTGGCGCTGATCACCGAATGGCACGACCGGGACGGGAAAGTGGAGATGCGCAGCAGCGACTCCGACCTGGGCGGCACGATGCGCCTCGGTTCGCAATGTTGCCCGATCAGGCCCGGCACATTGGCGCAGCGTATCTATGGTGACGAAGTGAACGAGCGGCATCGCCATCGCTATGAGGTGAACAACCATTACGTACCCGCGCTGGAAAAAGCCGGGCTGATCATTTCCGCGCGCACCCCTTCCGAGGACCTGCCGGAGATGATGGAATTGCCGCAATCCATACACCCGTGGTTCGTCGGCGTGCAGTTCCACCCGGAATTCACTTCCACGCCGCGCACCGGACATCCGCTGTTCAGGTCCTATATCGAAGCGGCGTTGCACCGCAAGGAGGCGGCATGAACACGGTGCGCGTAGCGGCGGTGCGGGTAATGCCGCCAGCCGCCGAGATCGCCATGTATGGTATTTCGTATGGCGATAAAGAGGCGGCGGCATGAAATTATGCGGATTTAATGCCGGCCTGGACAAGCCACTGTTCCTGATCGCCGGGCCATGCGTGATCGAATCGCAGCAAATGGCGCTGGATACCGCCGGGCAGTTGCAGGAAATCTGCCGCGAATTGAAGTTGCCGTTCATTTACAAGTCTTCCTACGACAAGGCCAACCGCAGCTCAGGCAAGTCGTTTCGCGGCTTCGGCATGGATTCCGGGCTGAAGATACTCGGCGAAGTGAAGGCGCAACTTGGCGTGCCGGTGCTGACCGACGTACATGACATAGATGAAATCGAGCCGGTCGCAGCGGTTGCGGATGTGCTGCAAACTCCGGCGTTCCTGTGCCGCCAGACTGATTTTATTCAGGCCGTGGCGAGTGCGGGCAAGCCGGTGAACATCAAGAAAGGGCAATTCCTGTCGCCGTGGGATATGCGGAACGTGGTAGACAAGGCGCGCGACGCCAGCGGGCAGGACAACATCATGGTGTGCGAGCGCGGCGCATCGTTCGGCTACAACAACCTGGTATCGGATATGCGTTCGCTGGCGGTGATGCGCGGCACCGGCTGTCCGGTGGTGTTCGACGCGACGCACTCGGTGCAATTGCCGGGCGGGCAGGGAACGGTCAGTGGCGGTCAGCGCGAATTCGTGCCGGTGCTGGCGCGCGCGGCGGTCGCGGCAGGGATCTCAGGCCTGTTCATGGAAACACATCCCGACCCGTCCAGGGCGCTGTCAGACGGGCCGAACGCCTTTCCGCTCGGGCATCTCAAGGCGTTGTTGAAGACCTTGATGGTGCTGGACGAGACCATCAAGCGGCAAGGGATGATCGAAGAAAACATCGATTTGAAAAACATTTAGGAAAAGGGAATCGTATGAGCGCAATCGTTGATGTCATCGCCCGCGAGATACTGGATTCGCGCGGCAACCCTACCGTGGAAGCGGACGTATTGCTGGAGTCCGGTGTGATGGGGCGCGCCGCCGTGCCGTCCGGCGCATCGACCGGTACCAAGGAGGCAGTCGAGCTGCGCGATGACGACAAACAGCGCTACCTTGGCAAGGGCGTGCTGAGGGCGGTGGAATATGTGAACACCGAGATCGCCGAGGCGATCGTCGGACTGGATGCGGCGGAACAGGCCTTCATCGATCGGACCATGATCGAGCTCGACGGCACGGAGAACAAGTCGCGCCTCGGCGCGAACGCGATACTCGCGGTGTCGATGGCCGTGGCGCGCGCCGCAGCGGAGGAAAGCGGCCTGCCGTTGTACCGTTATCTGGGCGGCGCCGCGCGCATGGAAATGCCGGTACCGATGATGAACATCATCAACGGCGGAGCACATGCCGAAGGCGGCGCGGACATCCAGGAATTCATGATCATCCCGGTGGGCAGCCAGAGTTTCCGTGAGGCGCTGCGCTGCGGTGCCGAGGTGTTCCACAACCTGAAGAAAATTCTGCACCACCGCGGCCTCAGTACCACGGTGGGCGACGAGGGTGGCTTCGCGCCCGCACTGGGCTCCAACGAAGCTGCGCTGAAAGTCATCGTGGAAGCCATCGAGGCCGCAGGGTATGTGCCCGGTGCGGACGTGGCGATCGGCATCGATGCCGCCGCATCGGAATTCTACAGGGACGGCCAGTACCACCTGAAGGCGGACGGGCTGACGTTGAGTGCCGGCCAGATCATCGACATGTACGCCTCATGGGCGGACAAGTACCCGGTCATCACGCTCGAGGATGGCATGAGCGAGCTTGACTGGGAAGGCTGGAAGCAGCTTACCGCGCGCCTCGGCAAGTCCCTCCAGTTGGTGGGCGACGATATTTTTGTCACCAATACCAAGATCCTGCGCGAAGGCATCAAGCAGGGCATCGCCAATTCCATCTTGATCAAGGTGAACCAGATCGGCACCCTGACCGAAACCCTTGCGGCGATCGAGATGGCCAAGCGCGCCGGCTACACCGCCGTGATCTCGCACCGTTCCGGCGAGACAGAAGACTCGTTCATCGCCGACCTCGCAGTGGCCACCAACACGATGCAGATCAAGACCGGCTCCCTGTCGCGCTCCGACCGCATGGCGAAATACAACCAGTTGCTGCGTATCGAGGAAGACCTGGGCGATACCGCCTCCTATCCGGGGCGCGAGGCTTACTACCAACTGGGTTGATGCGCCGTCCCGTCACACTGATACTGGCAGTCTTGTTGCTGCTGTTGCAGTATCCGCTATGGCTGGGCAAGGGCGGCTGGTTAAAGGTGTGGGACCTGAACCGCCAGGTCGAGGCGCAGTATCAGATCAATCAGCAGACACAAGCGCGCAACGCTTTGCTGGATACCGAGGTGCGCGATCTCAAACAGGGCACCGAAGCCATCGAGGAGCGTGCCCGCAGTGAACTGGGCATGATCAAGCACGACGAGGTCTTCTTCCGGATCATGGAAAACCCGCCTGCCCAAATGATAGAGAAACAGGCGGTATCGTTGCCCGCTTCCGCTGTTCCGGTCAATTCCAGATAACATACCCATGACCGATGGCCGGCCCTGTGCCTGGCGGGGCTGACCGGAGGCGGGTCGTTTCAGCAGTTCCTCTGTCAGATACCGATCAGTCGGACGCGCGGGTTTGCGGCGGATAGTCTACCGTTCAAGGAACGCCCGTTATTCCGCTGTTCGTTCTGCCGCGCGTACCGTGTTCGCCACCAGCATGGTGATGGTCATCGGGCCGACGCCGCCGGGCACGGGGGTGATCCAGCCGGCGACTTCCTTGGCGGAATCGAAATCCACGTCGCCACACAGCTTGCCGTCGGGCAGGCGGTTGATGCCGACGTCGATCACCGCCGCGCCGGGCTTGACCATGTCACCGGTGATCATCCTGGCCTTGCCGGTGGCGACCACGAGGATATCGGCGTCGCGTGTGTGCCTGGCGAGGTCGACGGTCCTGGAGGTGCAGATCGTGACAGTGGCGTTATGCTGCAACAGCATCAGCGCCATCGGCTTGCCGACGATGTTGCTGCGCCCGACCACCACGGCATGCTTGCCCTCGATGGGCACGCCGCATCTTTCCAACAGCTTCATCGCGCCGTAAGGCGTGCAGGGGGCGAAGCGCATGTTGCCGGTGGCCAGCGCGCCGACATTCATCGGATGGAAGCCGTCGACATCCTTGTCCGGGCTGATGGCCTCGAGCACCTTGCTGCTGTCGATGTGTTTCGGCACCGGCAGTTGCACGAGGATACCGTGGATCTTCGGGTCGTTGTTCAATGCGGTGATCTTCACCAGCAGTGCGGCTTCCGGCGTGTCTGCCGGCATGACGACGTGTTCGGAATGCAGGCCGAGTTCGGCGCAGGCCTTTACCTTGTTGGCGACGTACACCTTGGAGGCGGGGTCTTCCCCTACGATGATGACCGCCAGCCCCGGCGTGATGCCGCGCGCCTTCAGCGCATCGGCGCGTTCCTTCCATTCGGCACGTACCTGCTGGGCGATGGTTTTTCCGTCGATAATCTGTGCTGCCATGATCTTCTCCCGTCTGTTGGCGTGTTATATGCCTGTATAGATCTTTTTTCTATACCGCCCGATGCCCTCCATGATTTCCGCGTGGGCCGCCTCAACCCCTTGCCAACCATTGATCTTCACCCACTTGCCAGGCTCCAGGGCCTTGTAGAGCTCGAAGAAATGCTTTACCTGCTCCAGTGTGATCTCCGGCAGGTCTTTGTAGGTTTGCACGTTGTGGTACAGGGGGGTCAGTTTGTCCGTGGGTACCGCGATGATCTTGGCATCGCCGCCGCCTTCATCCTCCATGCTCAACATGCCGACCGGGCGGCAGGGGATGATAGCACCATGAACGATGGGAAATGCGGTGACCACCAGCACATCCACCGGGTCGCCGTCATCGGCGATGGTTTCCGGGATGAAGCCGTAATTGCACGGATAGCGCATCAGCGACCCGATGAAGCGATCCACCACCAGCACGCCGGATTCCTTGTCCACTTCGTATTTTACCGGGTCGGCGTGTTTGGGGATCTCGACGATGACATTGCACTCATGGGGAATGTTGTCGCCGGGGCGCACATTTAACAGACTCATACGGTTCCTTAAGGTAAGCGAAATAAAAAGCGCGCAATTATAAGCGAATCAGGGCGGTGGCGCAGGGCCGTATTCGGTTTAGAATGGCCCATCTTTATCGCTGGGAGGTCGCGCTATGGCAACGCAAGGGAAACTAATCGGCAAAATGGTCATCGGTCAATCGGGGGGGCCCACCGTGGTCATCAATCAGTCACTGGTCGGCGCGGTGCTGGCGGCGCGCCAGCAACCCGGCATCACCGGCATCCTCGGCGCGCGGCACGGCATCGCCGGTATCATGAAAGAGGATTTCATCGATCTGACCACGCAGAGCGTCGAGCAGCTCGAGCTGGTCGCCGCGACTCCGGCGGCGGCATTGGGTTCGGTGCGCCTGAAACCCGGCAAGGCCGAATGCGAAAAAGTGTTCGAGGTGTTCAGGAAGAACGACGTGCGTTATTTCTTCTACATCGGCGGCAACGATTCCGCCGAGACCGCGCATATCATCGCCGAGATGGCGAAGGAGGCGAACTACGATTTCTGCACCGTGCATATCCCGAAGACCATCGACAACGATCTGAAAGTCACTGACCACTGCCCGGGCTTCGCGTCGGCGGCGCGCTTCGTCGCACTGGCCTTCATGGGCGACGACCGGGACAACCGCGCGCTACAGGGCATCAAGGTCAATGTGGTGATGGGGCGCAGTGCCGGATTCCTGACCGCCGCCTCGGCCCTGGCACGCCAGGCGGCAGACGACGGCCCGCATCTGGTCTACCTGCCGGAGCGCGTGTTCGACGTGGAAAGATTCAAGCAGGACGTGCGTGATGCGGTGGCGAAGCACGGCCGCTGCGTGATCGCCGCTTCCGAAGGTATCACCGACAAGGACGGCAACCCGATCTCGACCAGCGGCGAGCGCGATTCGCACGGCAACATCCAGCTTTCCGGTTCGGGTGCCTTGGGCGACACGCTGGCCGCACTGGTGAAGGACGCCTTCCCCGGGCAGAAGGTGCGCGTGCGCGCCGACACCTTCGGCTATTTGCAGCGTTCCTTCCCCACCATCGTTTCCGAAGTGGATGCGAAGGAGGCGCGCGAGGTCGGTACCGTTGCGGTGAATCACGCCACGAGTACCGGGCAACCCGGCTCGGTGGCGATCCGCCGCCTGAGCAGCAAGCCGTATGCCAGCGAATGCTTCATCACGCCGCTGTCCTCGGTGGCGAAAGTAGCCACCGAGATGAAGGATGAGTACATCAACGCGGCAGGCAACGATGTCACCCAGGCATGGATTGATTACGTCGCGCCGCTGGTGGGTGCGTTGCCGAAGATGGGACGGCTATAAGGGACATCTGCACAATTACTGCGCTCGCCACGTTGTGCTGAGGTCTTCATCGAGCAAAGTAACCGGACGAGCAAATAAAAAAACGGGGCGGAATTTCCGCCCCGTTTCTGTTTCTGCCAGTCCAGATCAGATCAGCGGCACGATCATCAGCGCGACGATGTTGATGATCTTGATCAGCGGGTTCACGGCGGGGCCGGCGGTGTCCTTGTAGGGATCGCCCACGGTGTCGCCTGTCACGGCTGCCTTGTGCGCTTCCGAGCCTTTGCCGCCGAAGTTGCCCTCTTCGATGTATTTCTTGGCGTTGTCCCATGCTCCGCCGCCGGTGGTCATGGAGATCGCGACGAAGATGCCGGTGATGATGGTGCCGACCAGCACGCCGCCGAGCGCCTGTGCTCCGAGGGTCAGGCCGACGATCACGGGTACGGCGATGGGCAGCAACGACGGGACGATCATTTCCTTGATCGCCGCCTTGGTCAACATGTCCACGCAAGTTCCATATTCCGGTTTGCCGGTGCCTTCCATGATGCCGGGGATCTCCTTGAACTGGCGGCGCACTTCCACCACCACCGAACCGGCGGCGCGGCCCACCGCTTCCATGCCCATCGCGGCGAACAGGTAAGGCACCATGCCGCCGATGAACAGGCCGATGATGACCATGTGGTTCGACAGGTCGAAGGCAGTGGTCATGCCCAGCTTGGCGTCCAGCGCGTGGGTATAGTCGGCGAACAGCACGAGTGCGGCCAGGCCTGCGGAGCCGATGGCGTAACCCTTGGTGACGGCCTTGGTGGTGTTGCCCACCGCGTCCAGCGCGTCGGTGATGACCCGCACGTTCTCCGGCAGGTGGGACATCTCGGCGATGCCGCCGGCGTTGTCGGTGATCGGGCCGTAGGCGTCCAGCGCGACGATGATGCCGGCCATCGACAGCATCGAGGTCGCGGCGACGGCGATGCCGTAGAGTCCGCCCAGTTCGTAGGCTCCCCAGATCGCCAGGCACA
Source organism: Gallionella sp. (assembly GCA_044230015.1). Lineage (GTDB taxonomy): Bacteria > Pseudomonadota > Gammaproteobacteria > Burkholderiales > Gallionellaceae > Gallionella. Next base: position 34,536 of record JBGARW010000001.1, read on the forward strand.
CCGCGATGACCGGCGCCGCAGTGGCCTTCATCGAAACACCCAGTCCGGCGATGATGTTGGTGCCATGTCCGGTAGTGGAGGCTTGGGCGATGTGGCGCACCGGGCTGTATTCGGTGGCCGTGTAGTACTCGGTGATCCATACCATAGCGGCGGTCAGCGCCAGACCGATCAGGGATGCCAGGTACAGATTCATCGATGTCACCAGCTCGTCGCCGATCATCACACCATCGCCGAGCATCCAGGTGGTCACCGGATAGAACACAATCAACGCCAGCACGGCGGAGACTGCCAGACCCCGATACAGCGCGTTCATGATCTTGCCGCCTTCGCGCGCCTTGACGAAATAGGTGCCGATGATGGACGCGATGATGGATACGCCGCCGAGCACCAGCGGGTAGATCACCGCCTCGGGAGAGCCGCTGATCAGCAGCCCGCCCAGCACCATCGTGGCGATGATGGTCACGGCGTAGGTCTCGAACAGGTCGGCTGCCATGCCGGCACAGTCGCCGACGTTGTCGCCGACGTTGTCGGCGATCACCGCCGGATTGCGCGGATCATCCTCGGGGATGCCGGCTTCGACCTTGCCCACCAGGTCGGCGCCGACGTCAGCGCCCTTGGTGAAGATGCCGCCGCCGAGACGGGCGAAGATGGAGATCAGCGAACCGCCGAACGCCAGCCCGACCAGCGCATGAGTGGCCTGTGCCGTAGTCGAACCGGTGCCGGTCAGGAAGGCGTAATAGCCGGCCACGCCCAGCAGCCCCAGTCCCACCACCAGCATGCCGGTGATCGCGCCGCCCTTGAAGGAGACATTCAGCGCCGCATTCAGATTCTCCTTCGCCGCTTCGGCGGTGCGCACATTGGCGCGTACCGACACATGCATGCCGATGAAGCCTGCCGCACCGGAGAGCACCGCGCCTATCGCGAAGCCGATGGCGGTCTGCCAGCCCAAGGTGAAGAGGATGACGACGAACAATATGGCGCCGACGATGGAGATGGTCGTGTATTGCCGGTTCAGGTAGGCGGAAGCGCCTTCCTGCACAGCAGCAGCGATTTCCTGCATCCTTGCGCTGCCGGTCGATTTGCCCAGAATCCATTTGATTGAAAGCGCACCGTACAAGAGCGCCGCGATTGCACATAACAACGCAAATCCCAAACCACCTGACATGACCACCCTCCCTGATAAAGATAAATCAACAGACTGTTTCGATAATGAAGCGCGTGTTTAGAGCACCCATGATATCTGTTCCGGTGAGCCGGAGTGCTTTAAGCGCCGCGATGATAGCACGGATTTTTTGAAATACTCTTTCCGGGAGTAGGGGCTTGCAGGCGGGTGTTCCCCGCATGTAGGCAGAGAACGGGGGATTATTGGCGAAGCCGGTTCAGATGCGCTTCGCCAGTTCCGCTGCCTTGCCGGTGTAGGTGTCCGGGCTGAGTCGCAGCAGGCGCTGTTTCTCCGCCTCGGGGATTTCCAGCGTGGCGATGAAGGCTTGCAGCGAAGCGCGATTGACGCCGCTCTGGCCGCGCGTCAGTGCCTTGAGCTTGTCGTAGGCGTTTGCTATGCCGTAACGGCGCATCACGGTCTGGATCGGCTCGGCCATGACTTCCCAGCTGTTATCCAGGTCTTCCGCGATGCGCTGCGGGTTGGCCTCCAGCTTGTGCAGGCCCTTCAGGCAGGATTCGTAGCCGAGCAGGGTGTGGCCGAGTGCCACGCCCATGTTGCGCAGTACGGTGGAATCGGTGAGGTCGCGCTGCCAGCGCGAGACCGGCAGCTTCTCGGAAAGGTGGCGCAACAGCGCGTTCGCCAGCCCGAGGTTGCCTTCCGAGTTCTCGAAATCGATCGGATTGACCTTGTGCGGCATGGTGGAAGATCCGACCTCGCCGGCCACCACTTTCTGCTTGAAATAGCCGAGCGAGATATAGCCCCAGACGTCGCGGTTCAGGTCGATCAGGACGGTGTTGATGCGCGCATACGCATCGAACAGTTCGGCCATGTAATCGTGCGGCTCGATCTGGATGGTGTAAGGGTTGAAGGCAAGGCCGCGCGCCTCGACGAACTGTTTTGCGAAACTTTCCCAGTCCACGTCCGGGCAGGCGGCCAGGTGCGCGTTGTAGTTGCCTACCGCGCCGTTGATCTTGCCCAGAATCTCCACGCTGGCGAGGCGCTGTCCGGCGTGCTGCAGACGGTACGCCACGTTCGCCATTTCCTTGCCCAGCGTACTGGGCGTGGCGGTCTGCCCGTGGGTACGGCACAGCATCGACAGGCCGGCAAACTGGTGCGCGAGGCTCCTCAAGCGTTCGATCAGCGCTCGCAGGGCGGGCGACAGCACCGCTTCGCGCGCCCCCTTGAGCATCAGTGCGTGACTGAGGTTGTTGATATCTTCCGAGGTGCAGGCGAAATGGATGAATTCCAGCGCCTTGGCGGTTTCCGGATTGCCCGACAGTTTGTCGCGCAACCAGTATTCCACCGCCTTGACATCGTGGTTGGTGGTCGCCTCGATGGCCTTGATCGCGGCAGCATCGGCCTCGCTGAAATTCATGTTGAGCGCATCCAGTTGCGCGATGGCTGCGGCGGAAAACGGGGCGATCTCCGGGATGTCGGCCTGCGCGCTGAGCGCCTTGAGCCATTCGATCTCGACCAGCACACGGAAACGGATCAGGCCGAATTCGCTGAAGTAACCGCGCAACGCATCCACCTTGCCGTGGTAGCGCCCATCGAGCGGGGAGAGGGCGGTGAGTCTGTTGAGTGTGGTCATGGCGTGGCCCCGATACTAAAGTGCGTATTTTACGCGAATCAGTTCAGCCCTTGTTCGATGATCGCACCGCCCAGGCAAACCTCACCGTCATAAACAACCATGGATTGTCCCGGTGTGACCGCCCATTGCGCCTCGTCAAAGGCGATTTCGCAGCAGCTAGCGGCGAGCCGGGTGAGATGGCACGGTGCATCGGTCTGCCGGTAGCGCGTCTTGGCGGCGTAAGGGTGGTCGGGCAGCGGCGCCGCACCGCCGATCCAGTGACTGTCCAGCGCGCTCAGCCGTTTGCTCAGCAGCATCGGGTGATCGTGCCCCTGCACCACAGTCAGGCGGTTATGCGCCATATCCTTGCCTGCCACGAACCACGGCTCGCCGGACGATTCTCTCGCACCGCCGATGCCCAGCCCTTGCCGCTGGCCGATGGTGTAGAACGACAGCCCGATATGCCGGCCGAGCACCTTGCCTTCCGGCGTGACCATATCCCCCGGCTGGGTGGGCAGGTAGCGGTTGAGGAATTCGCGGAACGGGCGTTCGCCGATGAAGCAGATGCCGGTGCTGTCCCTCTTGGCATGATTGCACAGGCCGTGCTGCTCGGCGATCGCGCGCACTTCGGATTTCAGCAGTTTGTCGAGCGGGAACATCGCATGGCCCAGCTGCACCTGGTCCAGGCGATGCAGGAAATAGCTCTGGTCCTTGCTGCCGTCGGTGGCCTTGAGCAACTGGAAAAGGCCGTCCGCCTCGCGCACCTGTGCGTAGTGTCCGGTGGCGATGGCATCCGCACCGAGCTGCAGGGCATGGTCGAGGAACGCCTTGAATTTGATCTCCGAGTTGCACAGGATGTCCGGGTTGGGCGTGCGCCCGGCCTGGTATTCGCGCAGGAAATAGCCGAACACGCGCTCCCTGTATTCCGCGGCGAAATTCACCGCCTCGATCGGGATGCCGATGGTGTCGGCGACCGACACCGCGTCCAGCAGGTCCTGGCGCGACGAGCAGTATTCGTCGCTGTCGTCGTCCTCCCAGTTCTTCATGAACAGGCCGACCACATCGTAGCCCTGCTGCTTGAGCAGCAGCGCGGTGACCGATGAATCGACACCGCCGGACATGCCGACGACTACGCGCCTAGCCATAGTGGGTGATGAGCTCCAGCGGGTAGTGTTTGCCGGCGAGGTGATCTTCGATGCAGCGCAGAACCAGCGGGCTGCGATGCCGCTCCTGCACGGCGCGGATCTCGTCGGGCAGCAGCCATACGGCCTGCAGGATGCCGGTATCCAGCTTGCGGGTCGCATCATGCCCGGTGATCGCGCCGGTGAAGGCGAAGCGCAGGTAGGTCGTGTCCGATTCCGGCGCATGCCAGCGGTAGATGCCGAGCAGATGCTGCGGGGTGAACGAATACGCCGACTCTTCCAGCACCTCGCGCGCCACCGCGGCGAGCAACGACTCGTCGGCCTCCAGATGCCCGGCAGGCTGGTTGAAGCGCACTCCCTGCGAGGTTTCTTCCTCGACCAGCAGGAATTTTCCATCGCGCTCGATGACGGCGGCGACGGTGACGTTCGGTTTCCAGATCATGTGTCGATCCCCGAAATAAAAGTAAGGCCAGAAAGAAAAAAGGCAGGAAGACCTGCCTTCTTGCTATGTGGTGCCGGGGGGGGGACTCGAACCCCCACGCCTTGCGGCACCGGATTTTGAGTCCGGCACGTCTACCAGTTCCATCACCCCGGCTAAAGAGGCGCGAATTATCCATGAAACGATGGGCCCCATCAACTACAATCGCGGCATTGCTAAAGTCTTGCATCGTTGTTTATGCGTACCGAAGAATTCGATTTTGCCCTGCCGGAACGGCTGATCGCGCAGCATCCGCCGGAACAGCGCGGCATGAGCCGCCTGCTGCATGTCCATGATGGCGCGCTGGAAGACTTCCGCTTTGCCGATCTGTTGCAGCTGGTCAGGCCGGGCGATGTGCTGGTGCTGAACGACACGCGTGTCATCAAGGCGCGATTGTTCGGCAGCAAGGACAGTGGCGGCAGGGTCGAGGTGCTGGTCGAGCGCGTGCTGAACGAACATGAGATGCTGGCCCAGGTGCGCGCCAGCCATGCGCCGAAAGCGGGCAGCCGGATACTGCTGGAGGAAGCGCTGCAGGTGGAAGTGCTGGGGCGCGAGGGCGAGTTCTTCCGCCTGCGATTTGCCGGTGGGGGATCCGTGCTGGAGTCGCTCGAGCGCCATGGCCGCCTGCCGCTGCCGCCCTACATCACCCATGCGGCGGATGCCGGGGACGAGCAGCGCTACCAGACGGTGTTCGCGCGCGTGCCAGGTGCGGTGGCGGCGCCCACGGCGGGGCTGCATTTCGACGAGGCCATGCTGCAGGCCTTGAGCGACAGGGGTGTGCAGGTGGTTCGCGTCACACTGCATGTCGGCGCCGGAACGTTCCAGCCGGTGCGCGCCGAATATGTCCGCGAACACGTGATGCACAGCGAATGCTACGAGATCCCGCAGGCTGCCGTGGATGCGATAGGTCGGGCGCATGCGGCAGGCGGGCGGGTGATCGCGGTGGGGACGACCAGCCTGCGCGCACTGGAGAGTGCGGCGCAAAATGGCGAACTGCGAGCCGGAAGCGGAGAGACGAAGATATTCATCATGCCCGGTTACCGCTTCAGGGTGGTGGATGCACTGCTGACCAACTTCCATCTGCCCAGATCCACATTGCTGATGCTGGTGTGCGCGTTCGGCGGGATGCAGCGGATGCTGGCGGCCTATCGTCATGCGGTGGAAAAGGAATACCGGTTCTTCAGTTATGGTGATGCGATGTTTATCGAGCGGAACGATCATGCGGTTTGATTTGGAAGCGACTTCCGGCGCGGCGCGGCGCGGGCAATTGACCCTGGCACACGGCACGGTGCAGACCCCGGCGTTCATGCCGGTCGGCACCTATGGCACGGTGAAGGCGATGTCGCCCGCCGAGCTGCGCGACATCGGCGCGCATATCGTGCTGGGCAATACTTTCCACCTGTGGCTGCGCCCCGGACTGGAGGTGATCGAGGCGCACGGTGGACTGCATCGCTTCATGGGCTGGGACGGACCGATACTCACCGACTCCGGCGGGTTCCAGGTGTTCAGCCTGGGGGATCTACGCAAGATTACCGGAGGGGGGGTTACCTTCCGCTCGCCGGTGAATGGCGATAGATGTTTTCTTTCGCCGGAAGAATCCATGCGTATCCAGCGCGTGCTGAACTCCGATATCGTGATGATCTTTGACGAATGCACGCCCTATCCCGCCGATGAAAAGATGGCAGGCGAGTCGATGCGTTTATCACTGAACTGGGCGGAGCGCAGCAAGCGCGCCCACGAAGGCAATCCAAACGCGCTGTTCGGCATCGTGCAGGGCGGCATGCACGAGAATCTGCGTGACGAGTCGCTGCGCGAACTGGTGAACATCGGCTTCGACGGCTACGCCATCGGCGGGCTGTCGGTGGGTGAGCCCAAGGAGGACATGCTGCGCATCCTGACACATACCGCGCCGCAACTGCCGCAGGACAAGCCGCGCTACCTGATGGGCGTGGGCACCCCGGAAGATATCGTGGCGGCGGTCGCGCAGGGCATCGACATGTTCGATTGCGTGATGCCGACGCGCAATGCGCGCAACGGCCACCTGTTCACGCGCAACGGCGACGTGCGCATCAAGAATGCGCAATACCGCCTGGATACGCGCCCGCTGGACGGGCAGTGCGGGTGCTACACCTGCCGCCACTTCAGCCGCGCCTACCTGCACCATCTGCACCGGCTCGGCGAGATCCTCGGTGCGCGCCTCAATACCATCCATAACCTGCATTATTACCAGGAACTGATGGGCGAGATCCGCACTGCCATCGAGGCGGATGCGTTCGACGCTTTTGCGGCGCGTTTCAGGCAGATGCGTGGCGGTGAAGCGTGAAGCCGCCCCGCGCTTCGTGGTAGAATGCGCGCCTTTTGATTTATCCTCGGAGATTGAACAATGTTTATCAGTAATGCTTATGCCGAAGCACCCGTACCGGTACAGGGTGCCGGCATCATGGATTTCCTGCCGCTGATCGTCCTCGTCGCGGTGTTCTACTTTTTCATCCTGCGCCCGCAAAGCAAACGCGCCAAGGAACTCAAGGCCATGATCGACGCGTTGCAGCGCGGCGACGAGGTGGTGACGGCTGGCGGCGAGGTGGGCCGCATCAACAAGATATACGAACAATACGTGGGCGTGGAGCTCGCCGAGAACATCGAAGTGACGGTGCAGAAGTCCGCGATCCAGGCCGTGTTGCCCAAGGGAACTCTCAAGTCCATCAAGTAATCCAGGCTATTTCCCGGCAGGAATAGTTGCGCGCGCCAACCAAGAGGTTTCAATGAACCGTTATCCATTGTGGAAATATCTGCTGATTCTGGCCGTGCTGCTGGCCGGGCTGATCTACACCCTGCCGAATCTCTATGGCGAATCGCCTGCCGTGCAGGTGTCGCCGCTGCGCGCCAGCCTGAAGGCGGATGCCGCCTTGCGGGAGCGTGTGGAAAGTGACCTGAAGGCAGCCGGCCTCGACCCGGAAGTGGTCACGCTGGACGGCAACAGCGTCAAGGCGCGCTTCGCCGATACCGATAACCAGCTGAAGGCCAAGGATGTGCTGGCCGGTCAGCTGGGCGAGGACTACATGGTCGCGCTCAACCTCCTGTCGCGTTCGCCGCAGTGGTTGACCAGCCTCAACGCGTTGCCGATGTACCTCGGCCTCGACTTGCGCGGCGGCGTGCACTTCCTGCTGCAGGTGGACATGAAGGCCGCGCTGGGCAAGGCGCTGGAGGCCGCTACCGGCGATATCCGCAGCGCGCTGCGCGAGCGGAACATCGCCTATTCCGGCGTCACCCGCGAAGGCGATATGCTGCTGGTGAGGTTCCGCGACGCGGACGCACGCAGCAAGGGTGAAGAGGAGATCAAGCAGCGTTTCACCGACTTCGCGTTGGGCGCCAGGGAGGCCGGCGGCGAGTTCGTGCTGCAGGCCACGCTCAAGCCGGAAGCCGAACGCCGCATCCAGGAATCCGCCGTGCAGCAGAACCTCCTGACGCTGCGCAACCGCGTCAACGAACTGGGCGTCGCCGAGCCGGTGATCCAGCAGCAGGGTGCTGACCGCGTGGTGGTGCAACTGCCCGGTGTGCAGGACACGGCGCGCGCCAAGGATATCCTGGGGCGCACCGCGACGCTGGAAGTGCGCATGGTCGACGACGAGCATCAGATCAGCCCGGGTGCGGCCGCACCGTTCGGCACCGACATGTTCAAGGATCGTGACGGCAACATGCTGCTGGTCAAGAAGCAGGTGATCCTCACCGGCGAGCGCATCAACGACGCCCAGCCCGGCTTCGACAGCCGCAACAACGAGCCTGCCGTGCATATCAACCTGGACGGCGTGGGCGCGCGCAAATTCAAGGAAGCGACGCGCGAGAACGTCGGCAAGCGCATGGCGATCATCCTGTTCGAGAAGGGCAAGGGAGAGATCGTCACCGCCCCGGTGATCCGCGAGGAGATCGGCGGCGGGCGGGTGCAGATCAGCGGACAGATGAACACCGTGGAAGCGCAGGATACCGCGCTGCTGCTGCGTGCCGGAGCGCTGGCGGCGCCGATGGAGATCATCGAGGAGCGCACCGTCGGTCCCAGCCTTGGCGCGGACAACATCAAGCGCGGTTTCGATTCCACCAAGATCGGCTTCATCATGGTGGCGGTGTTCATGATCGCCTACTACCTGATGTTTGGCACGATCTCGATGCTGGCGCTGGGGGCGAACCTGCTGCTGCTGGTCGCGCTGCTGTCCATGCTGCAGGCCACGCTCACCCTGCCCGGCATGGCGGGTATCGCGCTGACGCTGGGGATGGCGATCGACGCGAACGTGCTGATCAACGAGCGCATCCGCGAGGAGCTGCGCAACGGCGTCACGCCGCAGGCCGCGATCCATGCCGGGTATGACCGCGCGTTCGGCACCATCCTCGACTCGAACGCCACCACCCTGATCGCCGGGGTCGCGTTGTTCATGTTCGGCTCCGGCCCGGTCAAGGGATTCGCGGTGGTGCTGTGCCTGGGCATCCTGACGTCGATGTTCAGCGCGGTGCTGATTTCGCGCGCGCTGGTGAACCTGATCTACGGGCGCAAGGCGCGCCTCGCCAGGGTCGCTATCGGTTAGGCCGCTTTGAACGGCTCTTAAGGAACAGACAACATGGAATTCTTCAAGATCAAGAAAGACATCCCGTTCATGAGCTACGGGAAGATCACCACCGCCATTTCGCTGGTGACGTTCCTGTTCGCGGTGTTTTTCCTCGCCACCAAGGGGCTGAATTTCGGCGTGGATTTCACCGGCGGCACGGTGATCGAGGTGCATTACACGCAGCCCGCAGACCTCCACAAGGTGCGCGAACAGCTCGCCGCCACCGGCCTGCCGGATGCGCTGGTGCAGAACTTCGGTTCCAGCCACGATGTGCTGATCCAGGTGCCGCTCAAGCAGAATCTCGCCGGAGCGAAATTGAGCGAGCAGGTGATGGACGGCCTGCGCAAGCAGGATGCCGGCGTGGAGATGCGCCGCGTGGAATTCGTCGGCCCGCAGGTCGGCAAGGACCTGGTGGATAACGGCGCGCTGGCCCTGTTGCTGGTCAGCCTGGGCATCGTCGGCTATCTGTGGCTGCGCTTCGAATGGAAGTTCGGGCTGTCCGCCATCATCGCCAACCTGCATGACGTGGTGATCATCCTCGGCTTCTTCGCCTTCTTCCAGTGGGAATTCTCGCTGTCCGTGCTGGCGGCGGTGCTGGCGGTGCTGGGCTACTCGGTGAACGAGTCGGTGGTGGTGTTCGACCGGATCCGCGAGAACTTCCGCACCATGCGCAAGGCCGAGGTGGCGGAGATCATCGACAATGCGATCACCCGCACCATGTCGCGCACCATCATCACGCACGGCTGTACGCAGATGATGGTCGGTGCGATGCTGTTCCTCGGCGGCGAGACGCTGCATTACTTCGCCATGGCGCTGACCATCGGCATCCTGTTCAGCATCTATTCCTCGGTGCTGGTGGCCAGCCCGCTGCTGATGCTGCTCGGCGTGTCGCGCGAGGATTTTATCAAGCCGGAGAAGACCGAGGCCGAGGAAGTCCTTCCGTAACCCATGGATCTGCTCGCCGCGTTCATCGACATCATCCTGCATCTGGATGCCCACCTGCTGGCGCTCACCCAGCAATACGGCGTGTGGGTGTACGCCATCCTGTTCCTGATCATCTATTGCGAGACCGGACTAGTGGTGATGCCCTTCCTGCCGGGCGATTCGCTTCTGTTCGTGGCGGGCGCACTGTGCGGCATGGGCGCGCTGCAACTGGAATGGCTCGCGCCGCTGCTGATGCTGGCGGCGTTCGGCGGCGATAACACCAACTACTGGGTCGGCAGGCTGGTCGGGATGCGCCTGCTGCGTGCCGATACCCGGCTCATCAAGCGCGAGCATATCGACAAGACCCATGCCTTCTATGAGAAACATGGCGGCAAGACCATCCTGTTCGCGCGCTTTCTGCCCATCGTCCGCACCTTCGCGCCGTTCGTGGCGGGCATCGGGCTGATGCGCTACCGCCTGTTCGTGCTGTTCAGCGCGCTGGGCAGCCTGATGTGGATCGGCAGCCTCACCGTGGCGGGTTATTTTTTCGGCAACATTCCGGTCATCAAGGATAACCTCACCCTGATGGTCCTCGGCATCATCGCCATCTCGTTCCTGCCCGCCATCCGTGAATTCATCCGCCACCGCAGACAGGCTGCGTGATGGGCAGGGAGCGGCAGCCGGCCAACATTTTGAAACAATTTCCCCTGAACGTTCGGATGGATGCCGGGTCATAATGCCGTCACGTAAATAGCGTGAGATTCCCAGAGGAGCGAAACATGAAGAAAAGTCTGTTGGTAGTGAGCCTGATTTCCCTGTATGGCGGTGCCTATGCGGCGGATTTCACCGATACCGCGCGTGTGGTTTCCAGCACGCCGATCTACGAGCGCGTGGCGGAACCGAAGCGTGAATGCTGGATGGAGACCGTGCAGGTCACCCCAAAGGAGCGCTCCATCGGCGGTGCGGTGATCGGCGGTGTCGCGGGCGGTTTGCTGGGCAGCCAGGTCGGCGGCGGCAGCGGCAATACAGCGGCGACGGGCGCGGGCGCCGTGGCCGGCGCGGTGATCGGCGATCGCGTCGCCAACCCGGACAGCAACCGTTCCGCAACCGGCGCGGTGGTCGGCGGTGTGGCCGGCGCGGTGCTGGGCAGCCAGGTCGGCGGCGGCACGGGGAACAAAGCCGCGACTGCGGTGGGCGGTATCGCCGGCGCGGTGATCGGCGATCGCGTCGCCAACCCGGACCAGCCGCGCACCGAACAGGTCGAGCGTTGCCGCGAGGTGCAGGCCAGCCGCGAAGTGATCAAGGGATACACCGTGGTCTATCGTTACAACGGCCAGGACTTCACCACGACCTTGCCCTACCAGGTACAGGCAGGCGAGACGTTGCGCGTGGGGGTGAGCGTATCGGTCGAGGAGCGGCGCGACGGCCGCTATGACGACTCGCAGAAACGCCGTTATGAGGATCGCCGGGACAGGCCCAGTTACCAGTGATCCCCGCCCTACGCGAAAAAGCCCGGCACAAGCCGGGCTTTTTCTTTGGCGACTTGCGAGGCCGACCGGAGCGGCCAGTGATGTGGTGGCTTCAGCACGCCGCTACGCCGCTATATCACCGGATGATTAACCAAAGCGGCCAGTGATGTAATCTTCAGTCTCCTTGCGTTTCGGGTTGGTGAACACCGTGCTGGTGTCGCCGAACTCGATCAGGTCCCCCAGGTACATGTAGGCGGTGTAGTCGGAGACGCGCGCGGCCTGCTGCATGTTGTGCGTGACGATGACGATGGTGAAGTCTTCCTTCAGTTCGTCGATCAGCTTCTCGATGTGCGCGGTCGAGATCGGGTCGAGCGCCGAGGTCGGTTCGTCGAGCAGCAGCACCTGCGGCTTGACGGCGATGGCGCGCGCGATGCACAGGCGTTGCTGCTGCCCTCCGGACAGGCTTGTGCCGCTCTGCTTCAGCTTGTCCTTGGCCTCGGTCCACAGCGCGGCCTTGCGCAGCGCCCATTCGATGCGCTCATCCATGTCGTTCTTGCTGAGGTTCTCGTAGAGTTTCACGCCGAACGCGATGTTGTCGTAGATCGACATCGGGAACGGCGTGGGTTTCTGGAACACCATGCCGATCTTGGCGCGCAATGTGTTCAGATCCTGCTTCTTGTCGAGGATGTTGGCACCGTCCAGCAGGATCTCACCGGTGGCTTTCTGTCTGGGGTAGAGCTGGTACATGCGGTTGAAGGTGCGCAGCAGGGTGGATTTGCCGCAGCCGGACGGACCGATGAAGGCTGTCACCATCTTCTCGGCGATGCTCAGGTTGATGTCCTTGAGCGCGCGGTCGTTGCCGTAATAGAAGTTGAGGTCTTTGACGGTTATCTTCGGGACGATTATCTTCGGATCGATGGTGTTTTCTGCGGTCATTTGCAAGCCCTGTTAATGAGAGGCGACCTTTTGCCGGAACAGCACACGCGCCAGGATGTTGAGTGTCAATACGCTGAGGGTGATCAGCAATGCGCCTGCCCAGGCAAGCCGCTGCCAGTCTTCATACGGGCTCATCGCGAACTGGAAGATCACCACCGGCAGGTTCGCCATCGGCTGTTCCATGTCGCTGCTCCAGAACTGGTTGTTCAGCGCGGTGAACAGCAGCGGTGCGGTTTCGCCGCTGATACGCGCGATGGCCAGCATCACGCCGGTGACGATCCCGGCGCGTGCGGCGCGCAAAGTGACGAAATTGATGATCTTCCACTGCGGGGCGCCGAGTGCCGCGGCCGCCTCACGCAGCGTGGTCGGCACCAGGCGCAACATGTTTTCGGTGGTGCGGATGACGATCGGGATGACGATGATGGACAGCGCCAGCGCCCCCGCCCAGCCGGAGAAATGCTTGACGTGAACGACATATATCTCGTACACGAACAGCCCGATCACGATGGACGGCGCGGAAAGCAGCACATCGTTGATGAAGCGCGTGATCGGGGCGAGCCAGCCGCGCTGGCCGAATTCTGCCAGATAGGTGCCGGCCAGGATGCCGATCGGCGTGCCGATCAGCGTGCCGACCAGGGTCATCGCCAGACTGCCGGCGATGGCGTTGAGCAGTCCGCCACTGCTGCCCGGCGGCGGGGTCATTTGCGCGAACACCACCGGGGTGAGCGCGGGCAGACCGTGCACCAGCAGCGTCCACAGGATCCAGCATAGCCAGAACAGGCCGAATGCCATGGTCAGCATCGAGACGGCGAGTCCGGTTGCGTTGATGATGCGGCGGCGCGTATAGAGATTCAGCATGATCAGGTGGCCTGCCCTTCGCGCAGCCCGAGCTTGTAGAGCATGTAGCGCGCGAGCGACAGGACTACAAAGGTGATGAAGAACAGGATCAGGCCGAGCTCGATCAGTGCAGAGGTATAAAGCTCCCCGTAGGCCTCGGTGAATTCGTTGGCGAGCGCCGAGGCGATGCTGTTGCCCGGCATCAGCAGCGATCGGGTCAGCTCGTGCGCATTGCCGATGACGAAGGTGACGGCCATGGTCTCGCCCAGCGCGCGCCCCAGCCCGAGCATGATGCCGCCGACCACGCCGATCTTGGTGTAGGGCAGCACGATCTGCCACATGACTTCCCAGGTGGTCGCGCCCAGGCCGTAGGCAGATTCCTTCAGCAGCGTGGGCACTATCTCAAACACGTCGCGCATCACCGAGGCGATGAACGGGATCACCATGATGGCGAGGATGATGCCTGCGGTCAGTATGCCGATGCCCATCGGCGGGCCGGAGAAGAACGGGCCGATGTACGGCAGCGTGCCGATATGATCGTTGAGCCACGGTTCGACATGATCGGCGAACAACGGGGCGAACACGAACAGCCCCCACATGCCGTAGATGATGCTGGGGATGCCCGCCAGCAATTCGATGGCGATGCCGAGCGGGCGGCGCAGGATGCGCGGCGACAGTTCGGTCAGGAACAGGGCGATGCCGAAGCTGACCGGGATGGCGATGGCGAGCGCGATGCTCGAGGTGACCAGCGTGCCGACGATCGGGATCAGCGCGCCGAACTGCTCGTTGACCGGATCCCAGTCCGGGCTGACCAGGAAGCCGAAGCCGAACGCGCGGATGGCGGGCATGCTGCCGACGATCAGCGAGCCGATGATGGCAGCCAGCAGCACCAGCACACCGAATGCGGAGACCCGCGTCAGGTTGCGGAACAGCAGGTCGAGCACGGTGTGCCGTTTAAGGCTGGTTTCGCGTAAAAACGTCGGCATAGATTCAGCTTGTCAGGGAAAAAATAACGGGGGCGCAAACCCCCGTCATTATAGCCCAATAGGGGCGTTCTATTTCATTACCGGCGAGGCGGAGGTGTCATGGATCTGACTCTTCCATGCCTTGCGGATCAGATTCTGCACGTTTTCCGGCAGCGGCACGTAATCCAGGTCGGCAGCCAGTTTCCCGCCATTGGTGTAGGCCCAGTCGAAGAACTTCAGGACTTCCCTCGCGGTATCCGCGTTCTCTTGCATCTTGTGCATCAGGATGAAGGTCGCGCCGCTGATGGGCCAGCTTTCCTTGCCTGGCTCGTCGGTCAGGATCTCATAGAAGCCCGGTGCCTTTTCCCATTGCGCGTTTGCCGCGGCAGCCTTGAAGGAGATGTCGCTAGGCTCGACGAACTGGCCGTCGCGGTTCTTCACTTTCACGGAGGCCATCTTGTTCTGCAGCGCATAGGCGTACTCCACATAACCGATGGAACCCTTGATGCGTTGCACATAGGAGGCCACGCCCTCGTTTCCCTTGCCGCCGGTACCGGCCTTCCATGAAACGGCGGTGCCTTCGCCCACGGCGGACTTCCACTCGGGGCTGACCTTGGACAGGTAGTTGGTGAAGATGAAGGTGGTACCGGAACCGTCGGAACGGTGTACCACGGTGATGTTGTCGTCAGGCAGCTTGAGTTCCTTGTTCAGCGCCGCCACGGCCGGATCGTTCCATTTGGTGATCTTGCCGAGATAGATGTTGGCAAGGGTCGCGCCGTCCAGCTTCATCTTGTTCGCCGATATGCCCTCGACGTTTATGACCGGCACCACGCCGCCGATCACGGTCGGGAACTGTATCATGCCGTCCTTCTCCAGTTTTTCCGGTGTCAGCGGCATGTCGGAGGCACCGAAGTTCACGGTCTTGGCGGTGATCTGCTTGATGCCGCCGCCGGAGCCGATGGACTGGTAATTCATCGCAACGCCGGTGCCAGCCTTGTAAGCCTCGGCCCATTTCGAGTAGATCGGATAGGGGAAGGTCGCGCCCGCGCCGGTGATGGTGGCGGCCGCATGGCTCGCGTTCGCGCAGGCCAGGGCGGCGGCGGTGGTGATACCGATGATGAGTTGCTTGAATTTGCTGTTCATTTCGTCTCCATTTGGTTGTATCGCTTCAGGGATGCCGGTTAAATCAACAACGTTCTGTTGCGGACGTGCATGTTAGGGTAGTCATGTGACGGGATTATTACAGAGCGTACTGAAGTTTGCGGTTCCGCGACATCCCGGTCAACCCTCCTTCTGTCATGCCGCTCGCAAGCTGCCGGCACAAAAAAAGCGGGCATCCGGGGATGCCCGCCAGTCCTTCCAGCCGACGGGAGGTCAGAAGTTGTGCTGCATGCCCAGGGAGATCACCGACGGGGAGGCGCCGATGCCGTTGACGGATGCCGCTCCCGCAGTGCTCTGGCTGAAGCCGTAGTCGCTGGCGGTGTTGTTGTTGATGCGGGAATAGATCGCATACAGCTTGGTGCGCTTGCTCAGGCCGTGGTCATAACCGAGGCTGAACTGGTTCGCGCCGGTATTGACGCTTGCGCCGTGCTGATTGGCCTTGCCATAGGCGAGTTTGATGGCATCCATGCCCATCTTGTAGTTGCCGGTCAGGTAGTAGGCGTTGTGGCCAAAGCGGTCGGCACCGACTGCCGGGCAGCCACCCACCACCACGGCGGTACACAGGTTGTCGCTGGTGTTCTCGTAGGCGAGGCCGACGGTGAAATCACTCATGGTGTAGCCCATGCCGAGCTTCCAGGCCGATTCCTTGCCACCGACGCGCGTCACATCGAGCTTGTGGTCTTCATAGGCCAGTGAGCCAAAGAACGGGGCGACATCATACGTGGCGGCCAGGCTCATGAGGCTGTTCTTGGCTGCGGCTGCCGTGGTGTTGGTCTCGGTCAGGTTGGCGTAGGCGATCATGCCGGTGAAGCCGCTCATGGACGGGGTGGTGTAAAGAACGAGGTTGGTCTGGCGGCCGTCGAAGGCGGTGTTGGCGGAATCGACGGTCGTGGGGCTGGTGACGCCGCCCATCAGCGCGCGGTTATCGGCGACGCTGTCGGCGAACGGGTCCAGCCTGCGCGTGGCCAGCTTGTAGGGGGTGTCGTGACGGCCCAGCAACACGGTGCCCATGCTGTTGCTCTTCAGTCCCAGGAAGCTGTTGCGCGTGGCCAGGGTGCCGGTGCCGCCTGCTTCGGTGGTGTTGTCGATGTTGATCTGCTGCTCGATCTGCCAGATTGCCGACAGGCCTTCGCTTAACACTTCCGCGCCCTTGAGGCCGAGACGCGACACGTTGCTTGAGACCTGGCGCTTGCTCGCACCGGCGACGCCGGCTGCAGAGGTGGCGGTGTTGAGGAGGTCGTAGGACATGTCGACCCTGCCATAGACGCTCACATTGCCGGTCTCGGCCAGTACGGGCGCCGAGAAGACTGCTGCCGCCAGTGCGGCAACGATGAGTTTCCTTTGTTGCGTGAATGCTCTTTGCATCGTTAAATCTCCCAGTAATTGAAAAGCCGCCCTAGTGCGACCCCGGCAGCTTAAGCAGCGAATGTGAAAAATTGATTAAGGAAAGATGACAGATTTGTGACGGGAAGGTCGTTGTCCGGGGGGATGTCTGACATGGCGCGCCATGGCCGTCATGCGTCACGCTGATGCCGGCGCAGCCGGCCGGGCATCATGTGAATACGGGGTAAGCCGGCTTTCCGGTGGCGGATGGGTAGTTGTTGCACCCGCATCCGGCGATGCCCGAGGCTGCAAGCGCAAGGCCGCGATCCGCCATGGAGGCGTGGCCGGCTCCGTCACCGCGCCAACCCGGCCAGAAATTGTAGTCATGCGCCTGCAGCATCGGTTTCATCGGCATATCCACCTTGGTGATATGTTTGATCATCCAGATCTCCAGAAGGCGGGAGAAATGCCTTGCCGCACCTTCCGACCACATGCCGTATTTGGCTTCCATCTCATCCTTCAGGCGCCGTAGCTCATCCAGCGAGCATTGTTGCGCCAGCCTGAGTCCGGCAGAAGGGAAATCGACCGCCTGCGCGATCCTTTCCTCGTTGGCAAAATGGATGCACAGCCAGTTCTCGAGATGTTCCAATTCCTGCGGCAGGGAGAGGCTATCCCTCGCTCCGATCGCGCGGGTCGCGTTGTTGATCATGCATACCAGATTCCTGTGTTCGGAATCGATGATCACATTCCCGACGCTTAATTGTTTTGTGCATATCAGACACATCTGTTTTACCTGCCCGGTGTTCCCTTAATGACTGCCAATGTTCCGGATACGGCTTCCGCTCATGCCTTGAGAAAGTGTTTCGCATAGCGGCTGCTCAGGCGTGACATCGGCAGCAGGATCAGCAGGTCGGCGGTGTTGAATTCCGCGTCCCAGGCCGGTTCGCCGCAGATGTAGGCGCCCAGCCGCAGGTAACCCTTGATCAACGGCGGGATCGGCGCATCCAGGTATTGGTTCAGCGCGTGCAGCGGCAGCGGGTTGCGGGGGAACACGCTGTACTCGACGGGGGCCGCGTAGATGCGGTGCAGCTTGCGGTAGACGCTGGCCGCGACATGGCCGCCGTCCGCCATGCCGATGCTGGCGCAGCCGATCAGGTATTCGTGACGGTGTTGCTGTATGTATTGGGCAAGGCCGCCCCACAGCTGGGTGATGGTCGCGCCGTCGCGGTAGTCCCAGTGCACACAGGAGCGCCCCACCTCTGCCATGCGGTCGCCGAGGTGCAGCAGGCGGGTCAGGTCGAATTCGGTCTGCGCATAGTAGCCGCCGATCTTCCGCGCCTGTTCGGGAGAAAGTATGCGGTAGGTGCCTACCACCTTGTTCCCGTCGCTTTCGCGCACCAGCAGATGATCACAGTATTTGTCGAAGATGTCGCGGTCGATCCCTTCGCCTGCGCTGGGCAGGTTCGCCCCCATTTCCTCGGCGAACACCTTGTAGCGCAGGCGTTGCGCCTCCAGTATCTCCGCCTCGCTGTGCGCCATGCTGGTTATCAGGCGGCGTTGGGTCGCGGGTTGGGTTTGTCGGTCAAGCTCCAGCATTGCATCTCCTCGGTTGGTTTGAAGATGTGTGCAGATTATTTAATTCTTGTTGCAGCGCCATGACGGGAATATGAAGAGTTTGTGAAACCGTTACCTGGGCGGCTGGTCCGGCAGCGGGAGGAGGAGCGGCGCATAAGCGGATTGTGCCGAGAGCAGCGTTTGGGGAATGGCGAAGGTCGCTTCCTGCCCCGGCTTTTGCTGCATCGCGGCGACATGCTGCAATCCCTGTGAGATGGCTTCCTGGGCGGCGCGTGCCAGCACCCGGCGATTGTTGCCGGTGGTCGCCAGCGCAGGCGTGAACACCAGCAAGGCATCGAAACGCGGGCTGCGCAGGATGCGCCAGATGGATCGGGCCAGCGTCATGTCGCCGGTGAAGACGGTGGCGTTGCTGCGTTTTCCGTTCTTGTCCTGGTAGCGCAGGGCGATCGGGCAGAGCATTGCGCCGGCATCGATCGCCGGCTGGATGAGTGCCGAATGGAAATGTCCGACCTGTTGTCCGTCTGTCGTGGTGCCTTCCGGGAACAATCCCACACAAACACCCTGTTTGAGCAGGAGGCTGACATGCCGGTTGATCGATACGGCATCCTGGCGCATGGCGCGCTCGATGAAGATGGTGTTGCTGCGTTTGCATAACCAGCCGATGAGCGGCCAGTTGCGCACCTCCGCCTTGGCAATGAAGCGCGATGGGTATATTGCGTTCAGCACGAAGATATCCAGCCACGAGACATGGTTGGCGACCACCAGATAGCCGCCCTCGCCGCGCACGGACCATTGCCCCTCGGTACGGATGCCGATGTCGAGGATGTCCAGCAGTTGCCGGCTCCATGTTTTCAGGGTCCGGCGCCGTCCGGTCCGGCTCAGGTGCGGGTAGAAGACCGCCAGCAGCACTGCATAGAGAAGATGCACGACGAGGCGGGCGCCCCTGAACAGGCCGATCAGCTTCGGCAGACGCTCATCCATGGTAGGCGCTCGGGAAGGGTTGGGAATCGGCCATTTCCGGCTGCTGTGATTCGCGCCGCTCGATGAACAGGCTGTTGCCTGGTCTCTTCTTGGCCATCTTCTTCGCGATCGCGGCGGCCTCGGCCACTTCATGGTGCGAGTGGAACGACTCTGCGGAAGCGCTGATCACGCCGATCGAGAGCGTGGGCAGGGGGTGGTGGACGATGCGGCCCTGGCGGTCTTCGCTCGGGTAGCCGCCGACAGAACGATGCTTCTGTTCGAACAACACCAGGGATGTTTGCGCAAAGGAGGTGAGGGCCTGGTTGCAGCGTTTTTCCCAGTCCGCGCTTTGCATGACCAGGATGAAGTCGTCGCCGCCGATGTGCCCGATGAAGTCGCGGCGCAGGTCGCAGACATTGTTGAGCAGCTTGCCGGTGAACTGGATCATCTCGTCGCCCTTGCGGTAGCCGTACACGTCGTTGTAGGGCTTGAAGTTGTCCAGATCGCAATAGCAGACGGCGAATGAAGCCCCGGACTGGAGCAGGTGGTCGATGTGCTCGTTGATCGGGACATTGCCGGGCAGCAGGGTCAGCGGGTTGGCGTAGCGTGCAGTCTCGATCTGCATGTTCGTGATCTCGCGCAACAGGTCCTGCCCGGTGCCGAGCCCGATATAACGCCCCTGGTCGGTGATGATGAAGCCGTCAACGAAATGCTCGATCCCGGACTCGCTCAGGAAATTGCTCAGTTCGTGGATGGGGGTGGACTTCTCCACCAGCAGCGGTTCGGCGTTCATCATGCCATTGCATGGCTTTTTGCCGAGCAGTTCACGCTGGAACGGCTTGGCGAAGCAGTCGATGAACTCGGTGCGCATGATCAGCCCGACGGGACGCCCGTGCCTGACGACCGGGATGGCGCGCAACTCGCGGTTCGCGGAAAAGCTGGCAAAGACCCTCTCGGCCTCGGTATCCGGCTGGAACGGCTCCACATAACGCAGCAGCGACTCGACCGTGATATTGCGTTTGTTCTTGTACGGCTGCTCGGCAAAGTAGCTGGCGCTGCTCATGCGGCCGACCTCGGCGGGCGCGGTCAGCGGCGGGACGGGGTTGGGGCGGGCGATGAAATAGCCCTGCCCGCAGGCGATGCCGAGATCCCGTATCACCCTGAATTCCGCACCGGTCTCGATCCCTTCCGCGATCACCCGTGTGCCGGAGCTCAATGCGATGCTCTGGATCGACCTGATGAACTGCTGCTTGAGCGGGTCGGTGTTCACGCCCTGCACGAAATGCATGTCTATCTTCACGAATTCGGGGCGCAATTCCGACCACAGCCGCAGGCTCGAGAAGCCTTCGCCGAGGTCGTCCATGGCGATCTGGAACCCCATGTTGCGGTAGTGCAGCAGCGCTTTGCGCATCCCCTCGAAATCGAAGGTGGGCTGGTTCTCGGTGATCTCGATGATGACCCGCTCCGGGGCGATGCCGAGGTCCTCGAGGTAGATCAGCGTTTGTCCGTCCTTGAAGCTCGGGTGGGTCAGTGCATCCGGGCTGACGTTCAGGAACAGGTTGCCGGGCAGGTTCTGTGCGGCAAAGGATTCCAGCACGATCTGCCGGCACAGCATCTCCACCTCCAGGGAAAGCCCCTGTTGCCTGGCCGCCGCGAACAGATTGATGGGCGAATGCAGCGGGCTGTCGGCCGGGCCGCGGATCAGCCCCTCGAAGCCGAGGAACGTGCCGTCGGAGATATTCATGACCGGCTGGAACAGCGCGTAAAGATTGCGTTGGTTCAATATGTCCTGGAGCGTTTTCATGGCGGGCGGCCTGTGAGTGGCAGGGTACGGCAGGGTAGTCGCCGAATGTTTCAGTCCGGTTAAGGCGATGTTGCAGATTGGTTACGGCGTGCCCGGCCGGAAAATGGTTTTGCGTTCGCGCGGGATATCTGCTCCAATCGCGGCTGACATTTTAATAATTGTTTAACAATGGAAACGTAGCATGATGAAACCGGCGCAGGTGGTAAAGGCATTGGCGGCATTGGCGCAGCCCACGCGCCTGGCGGTTTACCGCCTGCTGGTGGCGCGCGGCCCGGAAGGCATGGCGGCGGGGCAGGTGGCCGAAAGGCTGAAAGTGTCCCCGGCCACGCTGTCGTTCCATCTCAAGGCGCTCAGCCATGCCGGGCTGCTGGACAGCCGGCAGGACGGGCGCTTCGTTTATTACGCGGCGAATTTCACGGTGATGAACGGCATGGTGGATTATCTGACCGAGAACTGTTGCGGCGGCGATGCGGACCAATGCCGTACACCCGTTAAGAAATGTTGATGACATCGGAAGGGAAAATGAAATGAGCGAAAAGCAATACAACGTGCTGGTGTTGTGCACCGGCAATTCCGCGCGCAGCATCCTCGGTGAAGTGCTGTTCAATACGCTGGGCAGGGGCAGGTTCAAGGCCTACAGCGCGGGCAGCAGGCCGGCGGGAAGGGTCAATCCGTTCGCGCTGGAATTGCTCCAGGAGCGGGGACACGACATCGCTGGCCTGCGCAGCAAGAGTTGGGACGAATTCGCCGCACCCGGCGCGCCCGAGATCGATTTCGTCTTCACCGTGTGCGACAACGCGGCCGGCGAAACCTGCCCGGTCTGGCCGGGCAAACCGGCGACTGCGCACTGGGGGATCCCCGACCCGGCGCATGTCGAGGGTGATGAGGCGCGCCGCGCGGCCTTCAGGAAAGCCTATGAGCAACTGGCGCGGCGCATCCAGCTGTTCATGAGCCTGCCCATCGGGAAGCTCGACAAGCTCATCCTGAAAGAAAAGCTTGCCGAGATCGGGCGCATTCAGGATTGAGGAGGCCGCCATGGGCAAGATACAGGTCTTCGACCCGGTACTCTGTTGCAGCACCGGTGTCTGTGGTACCGAGGTCGATCAGGATCTGGTGGATTTCAGCGCGAATGTCGACTGGCTGAGGCGTGCCGGCGGGCAGGTCGAGCGGTTCAATCTCGCGCAGCAGCCAATGGCCTTTGCAGAGGATCCGGTGGCGAAGGCTTTTCTGGAACGCTCGGGAGCGGAAGGATTGCCCTTGATCCTGCTGGATGGAGAGATCGCCATGGCAGGAAGGTATCCCACACGCAAAGAGCTGGCTCGATTCGCCGGGATTCGCGACGCATCGGGTGAGATCGCCGTTCCGGAAGTAAAGGCCGGCGGTTGCGGCTGTTCAGACAGCAAGTGCGGTTAGCCAGCCCATGGGAGATCGCCATGAAATTCATTGACCAGCCGCCACGTTTTCTGTTTTTCACGGGCAAGGGGGGCGTGGGCAAGACCTCCATTGCTTGCGCAACATCGATCCAGTTGGCTGAAGCCGGAAAGCGCGTGCTGCTGGTCAGCACCGATCCGGCTTCCAATGTCGGGCAGGTGTTCGGCATCACGATAGGCAATCGCATCACTGCCATTCCCGCCGTCCCCCGCCTGGCCGCGCTGGAGATCGATCCTCAAGCAGCGGCGCAGGCCTATCGCGACCGCATCGTCGCCCCGGTGCGGGGCGTGTTGCCCGATGCGGTGGTAAGAAGCATCGAGGAACAACTTTCCGGAGCTTGCACAACGGAGATCGCCGCGTTCGATGAATTCACCGCGCTGCTGGTCGATTCGGCGCTGACCAAGGATTACGACCACATTATTTTCGATACTGCACCTACGGGGCATACGATCCGGCTGCTGCAACTGCCGGGCGCATGGAGCGGCTTCCTGGCAGAAGGCAAAGGCGATGCGTCATGCCTCGGCCCCCTGGCCGGTCTGGAAAAACAGCGGGAGCAATACAGGGCCGCTGTCGATGCGCTGGCCGACGGCAGCCGCACCAGGCTGATCCTGGTCGCCCGTGCGCAGCAGGCGACCCTGCGCGAAGTCGCCCGTACGCATGAAGAACTCGCTGCCATTGGCCTGCAACAGCAGTACCTGGTCATCAACGGCATCCTGCCCCATGCGGAAACCGCAAGTGACCCGCTGGAGGCTGCGATTCACGAACGCGAACAGGCAGCCCTCGGCGCCATTCCCGAAGTCCTGAGGGGGTTGCCTTTCGATCAGGTCATGCTCAAACCCTTCAATCTGGTCGGGCTGGAGGCGCTGCGTCAGCTGCTGATGGACAACCCGCCACAAGACCGAGTGAATATCGACTCTCCGATTGAATTGGATGAGCCCGGATTGACCGAGCTGGTGGATGGCATCGCGGCCGATGGGCATGGGCTTGTCATGTTGATGGGCAAGGGCGGTGTGGGCAAGACCACACTGGCAGCGGCGATTGCCGTGGAGCTGGCGCACCGGGGCTTGCCGGTGCATCTCACGACATCCGATCCTGCTGCGCATCTGACGGAAACGCTGATCGGTACTCTTGGGGATCTGACGGTAAGCCGCATCGACCCTCATGCGGAAACCGAACGCTACCGGCAGCATGTGCTGGACACCAGGGGCGCGCAACTCGATGCGCAAGGCCGCGCACTGCTGGAAGAGGATCTGCGCTCGCCCTGCACCGAGGAGATCGCGGTATTCCAGGCGTTCTCCCGCATCATCCGCGAGGCAGGCAAGAAGTTCGTCGTCATGGATACTGCGCCGACCGGGCACACGTTGTTGCTGCTCGACGCGACGGGAGCCTATCACCGGGAAGTTTCGCGACAGATGGTCGACAAGGGAATGAACTTCACCACCCCCATGATGCAATTGCAGGATCCCAGGCAAACCAAAGTGCTGGTCGTGACGTTGGCCGAAACCACGCCGGTGCTGGAAGCAGCCAATCTGCAAAGCGACTTGCGTCGGGCCGGCATCGAGTCCTGGGCATGGATCATCAATACAAGTGTCGCAGCGGCTTCCGCCCGATCGCCGTTGCTGCGGCAAAGGGCAGCGAATGAACTGCGCGAAATCAATGCTGTTGCCAGCCAGCATGCACAGCGTTATGCGGTCGTTCCCCTTCTCGGGAATGAGCCTGTCGGCGTGACGCGCCTGCTGGAACTGGTTGCCGGTTAAGGATACAGGCCATGAATCTGTTCGAACGTTATCTGACTCTCTGGGTTGCTCTGTGCATCTTTGCCGGCGTGCTGCTCGGACAATTCCTGCCCGGCGTGTTCCAGGCCATCGCCGGCCTGGAAGTCGCCAAAGTGAACATCCCGGTCGGCGTGCTGGTGTGGGTGATGATCATCCCGATGCTGCTGAAAATAGACTTCGGCGCGCTGCACCAGGTCAGGGCGCATGTGCGCGGCATCGGCGTCACGCTGTTCGTCAACTGGGCGGTGAAGCCGTTCTCGATGGCCTTCCTCGGCTGGCTGTTCATCCGCCAGGTGTTCGCCGGCTACCTGCCGCAGGACCAGCTCGACAGCTATGTGGCCGGGCTGATATTGCTGGCCGCCGCGCCGTGCACCGCGATGGTGTTCGTGTGGAGCAACCTGGTGAAAGGCGATCCCTACTTCACGCTGTCGCAGGTGGCGCTCAACGACACCATCATGATCTTCGCCTTCGCGCCGCTGGTGGCGCTGTTGCTCGGCATCGCCAGCATCGCCGTGCCGTGGGACACGCTGTTCGTCTCGGTGGTGTTCTACATCGTGATCCCGGTGGTCATCGCGCAACTGCTGCGCCGCCGCCTGCTGGCCGGCGGCGAGGCCCCGTTCAGGCAGGTGATGGAGCATATCGCGCCGTATTCGATGGGCGCGCTGCTGGTGACGCTGGTGCTGCTGTTCGCGCTGCAGGGCAACGCCATCGTCGCGCAACCGCTGGTGATCGCCATGCTCGCCGTGCCGATCCTGATCCAGGTGCTGTTCAATTCCGGGCTGGCCTACTGGCTGAACCGCCGCCTGGGCGTGGCGCACTGCGTCGCCGCCCCGTCCGCGCTGATCGGCGCGAGCAACTTCTTCGAGCTGGCGGTGGCCACCGCCATCAGCCTGTTCGGCTTCCAGTCCGGCGCGGCGCTGGCCACGGTGGTCGGGGTGCTGATCGAGGTGCCGGTGATGCTGCTGGTGGTGAAAGTCGCCAATGCCTCGCAGGGCTGGTACGGCAACACATCGGGAAAATAGAGCTTTCCCGCTGCGGTTGCCAAAATTCAGGTTGAACATTCCGCATTACTTCGGTAGAATCCGCGCTCTTTTGAAATCGGTTGGAGTAGAACCATGGCACGTGTATGTCAAGTGACGGGCAAAGGCCCGATGGTCGGGAACAATGTTTCCCATGCCAATAACAAAACCAAGCGCCGTTTTTTGCCGAATCTGCAACGCCGCCGCTTCTGGGTTGAAAATGAGAACCGCTGGGTCAGCCTGCGCCTGAGCAATGCGGCGCTGCGCACCATCGACAAGAACGGCATCGACGCGGTGCTGTTCGAGATGCGCGCCCGCGGCGAGAAAGTCTAAGGAGAACGAACATGGCAAAAGGCGCACGCGAAAAGATCAAGCTGGAGTCCTCCGCCGGTACGGGGCACTTCTACACCACCAACAAGAACAAGCGCACCACCCCGGGAAAGCTCGAATTCATGAAGTTCGACCCGGTGGTCCGCAAGCATGTCGCCTACAAGGAAACCAAGCTGAAGTAATCCAGCAAGGTTTTGCAGCACAAACAAAAAACCCGCTTCGGCGGGTTTTTTGCTGGGTATCGGTCCGGCTATCCCGGCGTCCCGGATTGCAGTTCCTGTTCGACCTCTTCCACGCTGATGTGGCGTGCATTGCGCCCCTTGATTATGTACACCATGTGTTCGGCGATGTTCTGCGCATGGTCTCCCATGCGCTCGACCGATTTGGCGATGAACAGCATCTCCAGCGCGTTGGAGATGGTGCGGGGATCCTCCATCATCAGGGTGATGAGGTAGCGCAGGATGGTGCGGAACTCGTCGTCCACCAGCTCGTCCTGGCGCATCACGTGGGCGACGTTGGAGATGTTCAGGCGGGCGAATGAATCCAGCGACTGGTGCAGCATATCCAGCACCAGCCTGGTGGCGCGCAGGATCTCGGTATAACGCGGGGAATAGAAATGTTCCCTGTGCGACAGCAGTTTTCCCATGCGTGCGATCTTTTTCGCCTCGTCGCCGATGCGCTCGATGTCGGTGATGGTCTTGATCACGGCCATCACCATACGCAGATCGTTCGCTGCCGGTTGGCGGCGGGCGATGATCCGGACGCATTTCTCGTCGATGGTGACCTCCATCCCGTTCACGCGGTGATCGTCCTCTATGATGCGATCCATCAGGGCGACGTCGTTGCTGGCCAGGGCGTCCATGGCCAGCTGTATCTGGCTTTCCACCAGGCTGCCCATCACCATCACCTGTCTGCGCACCTCCTCTAGTTCGGCGTCGAACTGTGTCGATGTGTGTATGCTGTGGTTCATCCGATCCTCCCCGGTAAATTTTGCTTCAACGTCCCATGCTACCGGTGGATCGTGACGGAATTGTTACGTGCCGGCGCCGGGCTAAGGCGCGCTTCCGGGAATCGATGCGCCCGGCTCGCCATGGGACGTTCCGGGGAATCGCCGGTGCGGGTCATGCTGTCACAGTAATTTCATCCGAATGTCACTAAAGTTTTACGGTATGCGCGGAAACTGCCCGCATGCGAGATATCCTTGGGCATTGGCGTTGGCTCGTTCCGCTGCTGTTGTTCAGTGCAGATGCTCACGCATGGGGGTTGTATACCCACATCTATTTCGCCCAATTGCTGTTATGGGCTGTTCCATTGACCGATCCGCGATTCCGCCGTGCCGTGGCGGCGCATCCCCGTCTGGTACTGGCCGGAGCCTGCCTGCCCGACCTGTCGCTGTTTGGGTCCCATCTCGGCGCGGCGGAACTTGGCGGGACGCATCGCTGGGAGAGCGTGCACAGGCAGGTTGTCCATGCCCGGACTGACGAGGAACGCGCGCTTGCACTGGGTTTTGCCAGCCATCTGCTGTCCGACGTGATCGCGCACAACCATTTCGTTCCGGCACATGAGCGCATGTGGCCGAACCTGCCGATGGCGACGCATGCGGCGGCGGAGTGGGCGATGGATATGCATATCAGCCGGCACTTGTTCGTTGTGCCGGCAGGGTTGCTCGACCAGCACCGCCATGAGCTCGCCGCCCATATGGTGCGCCATTTCGGTTGTACTGCGGCGGGGGCGTGGCGCAGCATGCGCCTGCTGGCCAGGGCCGAGTCGCTGCTGCGCACCAGCCGTTTGCCGCAGCTCTGTTATCGGGGCGCCCTGCTGCTCGACGAGCGGTTGCACCATCGCTTCAATCATTACCTGCGCGAGATGACCGGCAAGATGGGGCATATCAACCGTATCCTGTCCGGCGAGGTGCCGCGCTGGCATGCCGAACCGCCCTGCATGGAGGCCACGCGGGCACTCATCGGCTCGTGCATGCCGCACCAGCTCAGGGGCAGGATGCCGCTGCCGCAGGACCTGTTTCAGATCGATAACGATGCGCTGGCAAGCGTCGCGCCGATCGCCGCGCCGGCCAGCACATCACTGGGGTAGTGCAGCCCCAGTATCGGGCGCGACAGGGCGACCAGCACGGTGAACGGCAATACCAGCCAGAGCAGTGACGGGAAGTAGGCGACGGCGATGATGCTGAACGCGACGGCATGCAGGGTGTGGCCCGAAGGGAAGCTGAACTGGTCGAGCGTCTTGCCGGTGCAGACGATGGATGGGTAGACGTTGAACGGGCGCGGGCGCAAGGCTTTGCCCTTGATCAGCTTGTAGATCGGCGTGCAAACCATCCCGACGATGAGCATGTGCGTCACGGCGGGCAATGCCCCGGACTGGTAGCGCAACAGCAACCCTGCCATGAGCGCATACCAGAATATGCCGTCACCGAGCCGGCTGACGGTGCGGAACAGGTTGCGTACCGACAGATAGCGGCTCTGCCGGTTGCAGAATCGGCATAGCTCGGCATCCCACTGGTTGATCTGCTGCAGCGGAAAACCCGGCTTGGACATTCTCTACTCCTTGCGTGCCACGGCGACAGTCACCATGTGGGGCGGTCCGCAGCGGAAAGCCCGGCCCGGGCATCTTTCACCCCGTCCGCGCGCGCGATACCGGTAAGCACTGTCTCCATCTGTTCCATGATGTGATCCCAGGTCAACGATTCAACCGTCTGGCGCGCGCCGCTGCGGATGCGCCTGATGCGCTCCATGTCGGCGACCAGGCCGCTCGCATGGGCGATGAACGCCGCAGTGTCATCGAACGGCGCGAGCAGCCCGTTCACTTCGTGGCGGATATGCTGGCGTGCCGCGGCATAATCGTAAGCGATGGTCGCCAGGCCGCTGGCCATCGCCTCCACCGTCACGTTGCCGTAGGTCTCGGTCAGGCTCGGGTAGAGAAAGATGTCGCCCGAGGCATAATGCCTCGCGAGGTCCTCGCCGGTGCGCATGCCGGAGAAGATCACATGCGGATGCTGTTTTTCCAGCGCGGCACGCGCCGGGCCGTCACCGACCATTACCAGTTTCGTGTCCGGCCGGGCCGCGCGCATCTGCTCGAATGCCTGGATCACCACCTGCAGGTTCTTTTCCGGCGCAAGACGGCTGACGATGATTGCCACCGGCGTGTCTTCCGCTGCACCCCACGCATCGCGCAACCCCATGCTGCGTTTTGCCGGATGGAACAGCTCCGCGTCGACGCCGCGCGACACCACTTTCACATCCCGGTAGCCGCCGCGCAGCAACTCCTGTTTCAGCGAAGCGGTCGGCACGATGGTGCAGTCGGTGCGGTTGTGGAAGCGGCGCAGATAGGATGCGATCGGCTTGCCCAGCCAGCCCACCCCGTAGTGCTGGCTGTAGTTGTGGAAGTTGGTGTGGAAATCCGTGCTGACCGGGATACCCAGCTTGCGTGCGGCCGAGCAGGCCGACCAGCCGAGTGGGCCTTCGGTGGCGATATGCACGATGTCCGGGCGCCGTTGCCGCCATAGGCGCAGCAACTGGCCCTTCGCCGGGAATCCGGCTTTCAGTTCCGGATAGCCGGGGATCGGCATGCCAGCGACCAGTGTCTCTTCGAACAGCCCCTCCTGTCGCGGCATGTCCTGCCTGTTCTGGCGCGGACGAACCAGGTGGATCCTGTGCCGGCGCCTGGCCAGTCCCTCCACCATGCGGCCGAGGGTGATGGCGACGCCGTTCACCTCGGGCAGGTAGGTTTCGGTTACCAGTGCGATGTGCAGCGGCGTATGGGTGGTCTGGTCTGGTGTCTTCATGCGGCGTATCCTGCCGCGCGTATATGAA
This sequence comes from Gallionella sp., assembly GCA_044230015.1. Classification (GTDB taxonomy): domain Bacteria; phylum Pseudomonadota; class Gammaproteobacteria; order Burkholderiales; family Gallionellaceae; genus Gallionella. The sequence continues at coordinate 63,819 of JBGARW010000001.1, forward strand.
GGTTGAATGAAAGTTTTTTGAAGAATTGATTACTGTTTCGATGCCGCAGTGCGCTTGCGATCCGTGTTGCAATATAACGGTAGCATTTGTCACGTAGACTGAAGCGTTCACATACGATGCTGCAGCTGCCCGATATCATGCGCCTGCCGGAAGAATACCTGACCGTAACCCTCATACCCGCGCTGAAGGCATTGCGCGCTGCCGCAATCTCGATGGAGCATGAATACCGCGAAGCGCTGCAATGCGTGGTTCCCGCATACCGGCACAGCGCAAGAAACCTGCTGCATTACCTCGCGTTGCGCCAGGGCGATATGCGCGATTTGCAACGCGACCTGGCGCTGCTCGGCCTGAGCCGCCTTGGGCATGCCGAAGCGCACGTGCTGGGCAGCATCGATGCGGTGCTGGATGCGTTGCACGCGCTGGCTGGGCAGCGCATGCCGCGTACCGGCGATGCGGTGACCGCCATCAATCTCAGGAACGGCGCAACGCATCTCAGCGCCCATGCCCATGCCTTGCTCGGGCAGCCTTGTTCCAGGCACGCGACCCGCATCATGGTGACGATGCCCTCTGAAGCGGCAACCGACGCGCGTCTGGTGCATGACCTGCTGGCGGCTGGCATGAACATCATGCGCATCAATTGCGCGCATGACGGGCCGGATGCCTGGCTCGCCATGGTACGCAACCTGCGTGCCGCAGAGCAGGAGTTGGGGCTGGCATGCAAAATATACGCCGACCTTCCCGGCCCCAAGCTGCGCACCGGTGCGATACGCGCGATCGGGCGCCTGGTCGAATGCAAGGTCAGGCGCGACGCATGGGGACGCGTCACCGCGCCAGCCAGAGTGTGGCTGACGCCAGCCAGCCGCCAGGAAGCCGCCGCGTTTCCAGTCGACGCCGTGTTGCCCATGGATGAAATCCTGCTGGCCGCTGCGCGTTCCGGTGACGCCATCGAGGTGGAAGACGCGCGCGGCTCGACGCGCACCCTGCTGGCAAAAGAGAAGTTCGGTCATTCATGGCTGGCGCATTGCCAGCAACATGCTTTTTTTGCCGAAGGGGCGGGCTGCCGGCTGCAGCGCAACGGCAACCTGCTGGTGCAGGCCAAGGTTGGCGCGCTGCCGGAAGTTTTTCAGCCCATCATGCTCAAGGCCGGCGACGATCTGGTTCTGACGCGCGACGCTCAACCCGGTATGCAGGCGCAGTACGATGAGGGGGGCAAGCTGCTCCATCCGGCCTTCATCCCCTGCACGCTGGAGGCCGCATTCGATGCGGTCGAGGCAGGGCAGCCGGTCTGGTTCGACGACGGCAAGATCGGCGGCGAGGTGCTATCGAACGACGGCGTGTCGATTGCCGTGCGCATCACGCAGGCCGCGCCGCAAGGCAGCAAGCTGCGCGCCGAGAAGGGCATCAACCTGCCGGAAACCGACCTCGGCATTCCGGCGCTGACCGAAACCGATGCGGCGGCTCTGCGCGTGCTGGCGCCGCATATCGACCTGGTGGGATTGTCGTTCGTACGCACGCCTGACGATGTGCTGGCGCTGCATCGCGAGCTGCATGAGATCGGTGCGGACAACCTGGGCACGATACTCAAGATAGAGACGCGCCGCGCGTTCGAAAACCTGCCGATGATCCTATTGGCCAGTCTTTGCCGCCCACCCGCCGGCGTCATGGTGGCGCGCGGCGACCTTGCGGTGGAGATCGGTTTCGAGCGCCTGGCCGAAGTGCAGGAAGAAATACTCTGGCTGTGCGAAGCGGCGCATATCCCGGTGATCTGGGCGACCCAGGTACTGGAGAGCATGGCCAAGAACGGTGTCCCTTCGCGCGCCGAAGTGTCAGATGCCGCGCTGGCCATCCGCGCCGAATGCGTCATGCTGAACAAGGGGCCGTATATCGTGGAGACGGTGTGCTTCCTGGGCGGCGTACTGGAGCGCATGAGCGGCCATCAGTCCAAATCGAGGTCAACCATGCGCCGCCTGTCGGTTTCGCACATACCGAAAATGGCGCAATGACCTGATCGCGGTTATCCCCAGAGCACCAACCCCCAGACTACCGCCACATTGACCAGGCTGACCAGCACGGCGGCGCTGCCGATGTCCTTGGCGCGCTTGGCGAGATTGTGGCTGTCCAGCGAGATGCGGTCCACTGCGGCTTCGACGGCTGAATTCAGCAGTTCGACCATCAGCACCAACAGCACGCTGGCGATCATCAATGCCTTGCCAAGGCCGGCAACCGGCAGCCACATCGCCAGGGGAATCAGCAGCGCGGCAAGCAGGACTTCCTGGCGAAAGGCGTCTTCATGCCGGTATGCGGCGCGAAATCCGTCCAGCGAATAACCGAACGCATTCCACAAACGCCGCAAACCCGTCTTGCCTTTATATGGACTTTCCACTGGGCAACCCCTGAAATGACTCGACCCGCGATTGTGCGGGTCGAGTATGACAACAGTGTTGCAGGCCTCCGGGGATGTCTCAGGCCGCCACCCAGGCCTGCGCCTCATCGTAGTCCGTGAACACCCGGATATCGGCGTCGATGAACAGGCGCGACAGCCATGCCTGCCAGGTGAGCCACTGGTCGTCGGTGACCACCGCGATCTTGCTGAAATCGTGGTTGTGTTCGCGGCTGAAGAACTTGATCTCCTCCCACGCCACGTCCACGGTGTAATCGATCATCGCACGCAGGTCGAACAGCAGGTTCACCGTGCCGGGCGACTGGAGCTTGTACAGCGACTGCTCCTCGAAGGTCTTGAAGTCGGCCAGGGTGAATTCGCCGAGCACGGCGGCGTTGACGAGGTTGTCGGTTTGTTCGATGGTGATCATTTCCTTGGTTTTCCTTATCAATGCTTTGGACTCAAGCGCAAGCTTAACACACCGCTGGCGATGATGAACGCCATGCCCAGCCAGCTGGCCAGGCCCAGGGTCTCGTCCCACAGCAGCATGCCGAACAGGCTGGCGAACACGATGGTGCTGTAGGCCAGGCTGCCGACCACCAGCGTCCGCCCGGTGCGGTAGGCGCGCGTCATGGCGAGTTGCGCAAGGGTGGCGGAGCCGCCCAGCCCGAGCAGGATCGCGAAGCCCCCGGGCGTGACCGCATGCACGGCGTCGAACAGCATCCAGACGCCGCTGCCGAGGGTGGCGATCAGGCTGAAATACAACACGGTGCGCGCGTCCGGCTCGCCGATCAGGGCGAGCTGTTTGACGTTGAGGTAGGCGACCCCGGCGAGGAAGCCGGAGATCAGGCCGAGCAGGCCGGGCAGCAGTTGTTCGCGTTCCAGCGTCGGCTGCAGCAGCAACACCACGCCGCAGAACCCCAGCGCGATGGCGGCAGTAAGCGACAAGTGGAACCTGTCCTTGAACACCAGCATGGTGAGGAGGGTGAGGAACAGCGGCGCGGTGTAGTTGAGCGTGACGGCGGTGGCGAGCGGCAGCACGGTGATGCAGTAGAAGAACAGCGCGAGGGCCACCGAACCGGAGATGCCGCGCCATAGGTGGTTGCGCCAGTACCGTGTGGCAACACCGACGTGTTGCTGGCGCATGATGCCGTACACCAGCAGCAGGCCGAAGAACGAGCGGTAGAACACCAGTTCGATATATGAGAAATGCGCTGCGCCGAGCTTGACGAACACGCCCATCAGGCCGAACAGTAGTCCGGCGACCAGCATCCATGAAGACCTCATGGGAGCCTGTCCATAAGCGGTTCCTTGGTGTGTGGCATTCCGTGAAAGCGGCAGAAAGGGGCGCGGATTCTCCCCGAATTTCCCGCATGGGGCAACATTAAAGTGGCTCAGTCATGGCGGGTTGGGTAAAATGGCGGCCTTTCGCAACACAGAGATGTCTATGGCCGGTAAAGCGCAAAAGAACATTGATTTCGAGTCGGCCATGGCCGAGCTGGAGAAGATCGTCGCCGACATGGAAGCGGGCAAGCTGTCGCTGGAGGATTCGCTGGCGGCCTACCAGCGCGGCGCGGAACTTCTGGCGTTCTGCCGCGGCCGTCTCGAGAGCGCACAGCAGCAGGTGAGCGTGCTGGAGAACGGCGTGCTGAAGGATTTTTCCGCCAGTGGCGAAGCAGGGCAGAGCTGATGAGCGTTGATTTCCAGGGCTGGGTCGCCGCCCATCAGGCGCGCTTCGAGGAGGTGTTGCGCAAGCTGTTGCCGCGTGCCGACATCGCGCCGCAGCGCCTGCACGAGGCGATGCGCTACGCGGTGCTGGACGGCGGCAAGCGCGTGCGCCCGCTGCTGGCGTTCGCCGCGGGCGAACTGGCCGGAGCGGAAGGAGCGCGGATGGATGTCGCCGCCGCTTCTGTCGAGCTGATCCACGCCTATTCGCTGGTGCACGACGACATGCCGTGCATGGACGACGACGTGCTGCGCCGCGGCAAGCCGACCTGCCATGTGCAATACGACGAGGCGACCGCGCTGCTGGTCGGCGACGCGCTGCAGACGCTGGCGTTCCAGTTGCTTGCGGAGCACCGCCTGAACGACGACGCGGCGCGCCAGCTGGAGATGGTCAGGCTGCTCGCGGCGGCGTCCGGTTCGCGCGGCATGGCCGGCGGGCAGGCGATCGACCTGGCCAGCGTCGGCAAGTCGCTCACGCTCCCCGAACTGGAATTCATGCACATCCACAAGACCGGCGCGCTGATCCGTGCCGCCGTGTTGCTGGGCGCGCATTGCGGGTCGGTCTCTGCGGCACAACTGGACAGGCTGGATCATTTCGGCAAGCTGATCGGCCTCGCGTTCCAGGTGGTGGACGACGTACTGGATTGCGAGGCGGACACCGCGACGCTGGGCAAGACCGCGGGCAAGGACGCGGATAACGACAAGCCGACCTATGTCAGCCTGCTGGGCATCCAGGGCGCGCGCGACATGGCGCAGCGCCTGCACCGCGAGGCGCTGGAGACTTTGGTTGGGTTCGGCGATGTGGCGCAGCGGTTGCGCGAACTGGCCGATTTCATCGTATTGCGGAAATTCTGATGTATTCGCTGCTTGACACCATCGATTCTCCCGAAGATCTGCGCAAGCTGGAACGCGCGCAGTTGGCGCAACTCGCCGGCGAGCTGCGCCGTTTCCTTATCGAGTCGGTGAGCAAGACCGGCGGGCATCTGTCTTCCAACCTCGGCACGGTCGAGCTGACCATCGCATTGCATTACATCTACCACACCCCGGACGACCGCCTGGTATGGGATGTGGGACACCAGACCTATACGCACAAGATACTCACCGGGCGGCGCGAGGCGATGAGCCGGCTGCGCATGGCGGGCGGTATCGCCGGTTTCCCCAGGCGCGACGAGAGTCCCTACGACGCCTTCGGCACCGGGCATTCCAGCACCTCGATCTCGGCGGCGCTGGGCATGGCGGTGGCGGCGCAACTGGAAGGTTCGGGGCGGCACGCGGTGGCGATCATCGGCGACGGCGCGCTGACTGGCGGGATGGCCTTCGAGGCGCTCAACAACGCCGGCGCGCGCGATGCCAACCTGCTGGTCATCCTGAATGACAACGACATGTCCATTTCGCAGCCGGTCGGCGCGCTGAACAATTACCTGGCCAGGCTGATGTCGGGGCGCTTCTATGCGGCGATGCGGCGCGGCAGCGAGAAGATGCTCAAGGGTATGCCGCCGGTGCTGGAGTTCGCCAAGCGTGCCGAGGAGCACGTCAAGGGCATGGTGACCCCCGGCACGTTGTTCGAGGAATTCGGCTTCAACTACATCGGGCCGATCGACGGGCACGACCTGGATGTGCTGCTGGACACGCTGGGCAACATCCGCAAGCTCGACGGCCCGCAGTTCCTCCATGTCGTCACGCAGAAGGGCAAGGGCTACGCGCATGCCGAACGGGACAGCGTGCTGTACCACGGCGTGAGCAAGTTCGACCCGGTCAACGGCATCGCCCCTGCCAAGTGCAACGCCGGGGAGGAGGCAGGCAGGCTCACCTATGCCGGGATATTCGGAAAATGGCTGTGCGACATGGCGGCGCAGGACGAAAAGCTGGTCGGCATCACGCCGGCGATGTGCGAAGGCTCGGGAATGGCGGAGTTCGCCCGGGGCTTCCCGGAGCGCTATTTCGATGTCGGCATCGCCGAACAGCACGCGCTGACGTTCGCCGCCGGCCTGGCTTGCGACGGCTACAAGCCGGTGGTGGCGATCTATTCGACCTTCCTGCAGCGCGCCTACGACCAGTTGATCCACGATATCGCCCTGCAGAACCTGCCGGTGGTGCTGGCCATCGACCGCGGCGGGCTGGTCGGCGCGGACGGTGCGACCCACGCGGGCAGCTTCGACCTTTCCTGCCTGCGCTGCATTCCCAACATGACGGTGATGGCGCCCGCCGATGAGGACGAATGCCGCCAGATGCTCTACACCGCATACCGGTTGGGCACGCCGAGCGCGGTGCGTTATCCGCGCGGCTGCGGCCCCGGCGCGGCGGTCAGCGGCGAGATGCGCGCCCTGCCGGTCGGCAAGGGCGAGGTGCGGCGCAGCGGTCGCAAGGTGGCGATCCTGGCGTTCGGCACGATGCTCGCCCCGGCATTGGCGGCCGCCGAACAACTGGATGCAACGGTCGCCAACATGCGCTTCGTCAAGCCGCTGGATGCCGGATTGGTGCTGCGCCTGGCAAGCGAGCACGAACTGCTGGTCACGGTCGAGGAAAACACCGTGCAGGGCGGTGCGGGGAGTGCGGTGGCGGAATGCCTGCAACAGCATGGCATCGCCGTGCCGCTGCTGCACCTCGGTTTGCCGGATGCTTTCCTCGAACAGGGTGAACACATGCAGATGCTGGCGGATTGCGGCCTGGACGCGAATGGACTGGCCGCGGGCATCAGGAAAAGATTGAACGGCTGAACCTGCCCGTATTGTTTACAATCCCGCACACCCGCAACCCGAGAGGAGCCTCTCCATGAATGCCGCCAAACCCAGGCCCATCGCTGATGTGCAAAACTCGCCCGATATACGCCATCTGGCGATCAACCGCGTCGGCATCAAGGGTATCCGCCATCCGGTGAAGGTGAAGGACCAGAGCATCGGCGTGCAGCACACGGTCGCCACGTTCAACATGTACGTGCATCTGCCGCACAATTTCAAGGGCACGCACATGTCGCGCTTCGTCGAGATACTCAACGAGCACGAGCGCGAGATCTCCGTGGAGTCGTTCGGCAGCATCCTGCGCGAGATGGTGGCGCGGCTGGAAGCGCAATCCGGCTTCATCGAGATGAACTTTCCCTATTTCGTCAACAAGACCGCGCCGGTGTCCGGCGTGAAAAGCATGCTGGATTACGACGTGACGTTCATCGGCGAATGCAACGGCGGGGATCCGCGCTTCACGATGAAGGTGGTCGTGCCCGTCACCAGCCTGTGCCCCTGCTCGAAGAAGATCTCCGAGCGCGGCGCGCACAACCAGCGTTCGCACGTCACGCTCACGCTGCGCACCAACCGCTTCGTCTGGGTCGAGGAGGTGATACGCATCGCCGAGGAGCAGGCGTCGTGCGAACTGTTCGGCCTGCTGAAACGGCCCGATGAGAAATTCGTCACGGAGCATGCCTACGACAATCCAAAATTCGTCGAGGACATGGTGCGCGACGTGGCTGCCGTGCTGAATGCCGACGATCGTGTCGATGCCTACATCGTCGAGTCTGAAAATTTCGAGTCCATCCATAATCATTCCGCCTATGCGTTGATTGAACGTGACAAGACACAGGAAAAGTAATGCAGGAAAGCGACGACATGAACTCGAAACTACAATCTGACTCCTGAATCCTGACATGAAACCCATCGCCATTTTCCGCCATGCACCCCAGGAAGGCCCCGGCTACCTGGCCGAGTTCTTCGACGAGCGGCTGCTGCCGTGGGAGTTGATCGCCATCGACGCGGGCGATGCCGTGCCGCGTTCCGCAGAGGCTTATTCCGGACTGGTGTTCATGGGCGGGCCGATGAGCGTCAACGACGACCTGCCGTGGATCCCGCCGGCACTGGCGCTGATCCGCGAGGCGGTGGCCGGCGACATCCCCGTGCTGGGGCATTGCCTCGGCGGGCAGCTGATCTCGAAGGCATTGGGCGGCACGGTATCGCGCAATCCGGTCAAGGAGATCGGCTGGGGCGATGTGACGACGGCGGACAACGATGCCGCGCGCAGCTGGTTCGGAGAGCTGCGGCATTTCAATGCCTTCCACTGGCACGGCGAGACCTTCACGCTGCCGCAAGGCGCGACGCTTCTGCTGTCCAGCGCCCATTGTGCCAACCAGGCCTGGGCCATCGGCAGGCACCTCGCGCTGCAATGCCATGTCGAGATGACCGCGGAGATGATCGTTGACTGGTGCGAGGTTGGCGCGGAAGAGATACTCGCCAGCCGGAGCAGCCCGGCGGTGCAATCCGCCGGCGCGATGCAGCAGCGGATGACGGACGAATTGCCGCGCCTGCGGGAAGTCGCGGCGCGGCTCTATACCAGGTGGATCGGCGGGCTTCCCGGCAGCCGGGATTAGCCGGGCTCCGGCATATTGACCGTGCACCGGGTACAGGTTAAGGTGCGCCGCGGGGCGTGATGTACCCATCCCCGTCGATTCACCGCCACCAACTCCAAGGAGGTTCCCATGAAGAAGACGATCGTGCTGGCTTGTCTGGGTCTTGCATTCACCGTTTCCGCCCCGGCATTCGCCGCCGGCGAGAAGATGAAGGGTTGCAGCAAGGAAGCGACAGGCATGAAGGGCGATGAACGCAAGGCGTTCATGAAGAAATGCCTGTCCAGGGATTATGTGTTGAAAGCCGATGCGGCGACCCCGGCGAAGCCAGCCGCTCCGGCAACTCCGGCAACTCCCGCGGCCCCGTCTGCACAGCAGGACAAGATGAAAAGATGCAATGTCGACGCAAGGGCCAAGGGGCTGAAGGACGACGAGCGCAAGAGGTTCATGAGCTCCTGCCTGAAAGGCTAGGCGTTCATATCGCACCGCGAGCGCGCCGCAAGGCGCGTTCTTCGCAGGTCCACGCGGTGTATAATCCGCGCTCTTTTGCGCGGCCGTGCCGCATATTCCCCGTTAATTCATGATCAAAAAACTCCTCAAGCGCGTATTCCGCAGATCGGCGAAAGTCAGGTCGTCCGGAAATGCCCAAGTGATCCCGTTCGAACTGCATGGCGTGGCCCGCGAGCAGATCAGCTACGGCGCGCGGAAAGTCACCGACGGCCTGCAGGCGGCCGGCTACCAGGCCTATGTGGTGGGCGGCGCGGTGCGCGACCTGCTGCTGGGCCGCGCGCCCAAGGATTTCGATATTGCGACCGACGCCACGCCGGAGGAGGTGCGCCGCGTGTTCCGCCGTTCGCGCATCATCGGGCGGCGCTTCCGCCTGGTGCATGTGATGTTCGGCGAGGAGGTGGTCGAGGTCTCCACCTTCCGCAGCATGATCGAAGCCGAAGACGCGCAGACCGACGAGCACGGCCGCCTGCTGCGCGACAACCAGTTCGGCGACCAGGAGCAGGACGCGGCGCGCCGCGATTTCACCGCCAACGCGCTGTTCTACGATCCGGCCACCCAGGAGATCCACGACTATCACAACGGTCATGCCGATACCCGCAAACATCTGCTGCGCATGATCGGCGATCCCGCGACGCGCTACCGCGAAGACCCGGTGCGCATGCTGCGCGCGGTGCGTTTGTCCGCCAAGCTGGGATTCCGGCTGGATGCGGCAACTGCCGCGCCGATCGGCGAGATGAAGGATCTGCTCGACAACGTGCCGCAGTCGCGCCTGCTCGATGAAGTATTGAAGATGCTGCTGTCCGGCCATTCGGTGGAGTGCATCCAGCAGTTGCGCAAGATGGATCTGCACCACGGTCTGCTGCCGTTGCTGGACGTGATCTTGGAGCAGCCGATGGGCGAGAAATTCGTCATGCTGGCGTTGCGCAACACCGACGAGCGTCTCGGCCAGGACAAGACGGTCTCGCCGGCGTTCCTGTTCGCCGCGCTGCTCTGGCATGAGGTGCTGGCAGCGTGGAATTCGCGCGTGCAGCAGGGCGAGCGTCCGGTGGGGGCGATGCATGAGGCGATGGACGAGGTGCTCGGCAGGCAGAAGGCGCAACTTGCCATCCCGCATCGCCATGACGCGGTGATGAAGGAGATATGGCTGTTGCAGCAACGCTTCGAGCAACGCGGCGGACAGCGCCCGTTCCGTTTGCTGGAGCAGCCGCGTTTCCGTGCCGGTTTCGACTTCCTGCTGTTGCGTTGCGCCAGCGGCGAAGTGGACCCTGAGCTCGGGCTATGGTGGGATGAATTCCAGGACGCCAGTGCCGAACGGCGTCTGGAGATGCTGCAACCGGAATGGGCCGGAGACAAGAAACGCCGCCGCAGGCCGCGCAGGAAGCCGGGAGCTGCCGCAGCGGAAGATCCGGCGGCATAATGTCGCACACCGCCTTCATCGGGCTGGGCAGCAATCTGGAAGACCCGCACGGCCAGCTGCAGCGCGCCTTCGCCGAGCTTGGCAGCCTGCCGGACACGCGCCTCGTCGCCCGTTCTTCGCTGTACCGCAGCGCGCCGCTGGGCTATCCGGACCAACCGGAGTTCGTGAACGCGGTGGCGGAAGTCGCCACGGCGCTGACCCCGCAGGACCTGTTGCAAGCGCTGCTGCAGATCGAGCGCAAGCACGGCCGCGAGCGCACCTTTCGCAATGCGCCGCGCACCCTGGACCTGGATGTGCTGCTGTATGACGATGTGCAGATGCATGAGTACGGTCTGACCATCCCGCACCCGCAGATGCACTTGCGCGCCTTCGTGCTGCAACCGCTGCTGGAGATCGCGCCGGATGTCGGCATACCCGGCATAGGTCAGGCCGAGATGGTCTTCAGGAGATGCCGGGATCAGGTGTTGGAGGCCATCGCCGATGCTGCTTGATAGATGTCGCTATGTGGTCATAGAAGGGCCGATTGGCGCAGGCAAGACGAGTCTGGCGCGCCGCTTCGCCGAGCATGCCGGCGCGGTGGCGCTGCTGGAAAGGCCCGACGAGAACCCCTTTCTTGCCCGGTTCTACCGGGACCCGCAGCGCCACGCGCTGGCGACGCAACTGTTCTTCCTGTTCCAGCGCGGCAACGAAGTGCGCGACCTGGCGCAGATGGATATGTTCAGCTCGAATACCGTGGCGGATTTCCTGTTCGACAAGGACCCGCTGTTCGCGCGGCTCAACCTGAGCGACGCGGAGTTCGCGCTGTACCAGCAGATCTACCGCACCCTGCAATTGCAGGCTCCCGTGCCGGACCTGGTGATATACCTGCAGGCCGCGCCGGAAACGCTGGCGGAGCGCGTGCGCCGCCGTGCCAAGCCTTACGAACAGGCCATCTCGGATGATTATCTGTCGCGCGTGGCACAAGGCTACAGCGATTTCTTCTATCATTACGACGCGGCCCCGGTGCTGACGGTGAACACCGAACGCCTGAACTTCGGCGAGGATGCCGGGGATTTCGCCCTGCTGCTGCAACGCATCGGGGAGATGCGCGGGCCGCGCGAATTCTTCAGCCGGGGGCAGGATTGAAACAGGGGGCTTTGATGAGAACAACGCTAACCACACTGCAAGCGATGCGCGGCAAGGACGAGAAGATCGCCGTGCTGACCTGCTATGACGCGAGCTTTGCCGCGCTGCTCGAGGCGCAGGGCGTGGACGCGCTACTGGTCGGCGACTCGCTCGGCATGGTGCTGCAGGGGCACGAGACCACGCTGCCGGTGACGCTGGACGAGATGGCCTACCACACCGCCTGTGTGGCGCGCGGTGCTGCGCAGGCGTTCATCATCGCCGACATGCCGTTCGGCACCTTCCAGGTCAGCCCGCAGGAGACTTTTGCGCATGCCGCGCGGCTGATGGCGGCGGGCGCGCAGATGGTCAAGCTGGAAGGCGGCGCGGCGATGGCCGGGACGGTGGAGTTCCTGACCGGGCGCGGCATCCCGGTGTGCGGGCATATCGGCCTGACGCCGCAATCGGTGCACCAGATGGGCGGCTATCGCGTGCAGGGCAGGGAGCCTGCCGTGGCGCAGCGGTTGCTGCAGGATGCGGTGGCGCTGGAGCAGGCCGGCGCGGGGATGCTGGTGCTGGAGACCATGCCCGCGCTGCTGGCGGCGGAGATCACCGCGCAACTGGCCATACCCACCATCGGCATCGGCGCGGGCGCGGCCTGTTCCGGCCAGGTGCTGGTGCTGTACGACATGCTGGACATCTACCCGGGCAAGAAGGCGCGCTTCGCGAAGAACTTCCTGCAGGGCGCGGACAGCATCGCGGCGGCGGTGAAGAGCTACGTCACCGAGGTCAGGAACGGCAGCTTCCCGGCGCCGGAACACGGTTTTTGATGCAGGTCATCCAGACCATCGCCGAACTGCGCGCCCGGCTGGGCACCGAACATGCCGTCGCCTTCGTGCCGACCATGGGCAACCTGCATGAAGGCCATCTTGAACTGGTGAGGCTGGCGCGCGGGCAGGGCAGCTGCGTGGTGGTGAGCATCTTCGTCAATCCGCTGCAATTCGGGCCGAACGAGGATTTCGACCGCTATCCGCGCACCCTGGAGGCGGATTGCGCCCAACTGCAAAGTCTGGCAGACGTGGTGTTCGCGCCTTCGGCCAGCGAGATGTATCCCGCACGGCAGACCGTGTATGTCGAACCGCCGCCGGTCGCCGGCGAGCTGTGCGGCGCGTCGCGCCCCGGTCATTTCCGCGGCATGGCGACCGTGGTGCTGAAGCTGCTCAACATCGTGCAGCCGCAGGTCGCGCTGTTCGGCAAGAAGGACTACCAGCAACTGCACATCATCCGCCGCATGGTTTCCGAGTTGAACCTGCCGCTGCGCATCATCGGCGGCGAGACGGTGCGCGCGGCGGACGGCCTGGCGCTGAGTTCGCGCAACCAGTACCTGAACGCGGGCGAGCGCGGCGAGGCGGCTTTCCTGTACCGCACGCTGCAAGGGATGGGGCAGGCCATCCTGCAAGGCGGGCGCGATTTTGAACGATTACAGGAACGGGCGGTCGAAGCCCTTGCCGCAAGGGGCTGGGAGGTGGATTACGTGGCGGTGCGCAACCAGTCCGACTTGTTGCCGGCCAACCCCGTACAAGGCGATCCGGTCCAGCGCGAACTGGTGATCCTGGCGGCGGCACGGCTGGGCAGAACCCGCCTGCTGGACAACCTGGAAGTTGTTATATAATCCGCGCCCTGTTCGAAAGGGAAGTACCACAATGCAAAGAACCATGCTCAAATCCAAACTGCACCGGGTGCATGTCACGCACTCCGAACTGCATTACGAGGGCTCCTGCGCGATCGACGACGATCTGTTGGATGCCGCAGACATCCGCGAATACCAGCAGATCGACATCTACAACGTCACCAACGGCGAGCGTTTCACCACCTACGCGATCCGCGCGCAGCGCGGCTCCGGCGTGATCTCGGTGAACGGCGCGGCCGCGCACAAGGCCAACCCGGGCGATATCCTGATCATCGCCAGCTACGCCATGTACAACGAGCTGGAACTGCAGAAATTCCACCCGCAGCTCGTCTACGTGGACGAGCACAACCGCATCATCGCGCAACGCGACCGGATCGCCGTGCAGGCGGCCTAACCTGACCGGGCGGGCATCGTGAAGCTGCGCGATCTCCGCCTTTCCACGCGCATCACCCTCGGTGCCCTGGCCGTTTCAAGCATACCGACGTGGCCATGTACTAGGCCAAGGCGGCGGGGCGCAACGTCATCCGCTTCTTCGATCCGCAGATGCGGGCCGTGCTGGAGAATGTCGATGACACCATCGCCAAGATGCGCGAAATAAGACTGCTCGGCGTGAGCTTCTCGATGGACGACTTCGGCACCGGCAATTCTTCGCTGCAATACCTGAAGCGCCTGCCGCTGGACCAGCTCAAGATCGACTGTTCCTTCGTGCTCGACATCACCAGCGACCCCAACGATGCCGCCATCGTCCAGGCCATCATCACGATGACGGGCGCGGCAAGGCACGATCCCTGTCGATCCCATGAGGCATAACTTGCGCGGAGCCATGCCTCAGATCTTCCCGGTCGTTGCCCGGGGCTTTTGTTTCGTTGACCGTTGTCCCGTTCGCAGGTAGCATTGTGCACCTTAATTACTCGGGATTAATCGTGGTACGCCGTAAACTGGTCGCTGGAAACTGGAAGATGAACGGCGGACTGGCCGAGAATGCTGCGCTGCTGGATGCAGTGCGCGGCGGCATGGAGCAGATCCAGGGTGTCGATTGCGCGGTATGCGTGCCATTCCCCTATTTGTCGCAGGCGCAGCAGAAGCTGTCCGGCAGCAACGTGAGATGGGGCGCGCAGGATGTGCATCAGCTGGACAAGGGCGCCTATACCGGCGAGGTGTGCGCCGCGATGTTGCGCGATTTCGGCTGCAGTCATGTGATCGTCGGGCATTCGGAGCGGCGCGCCTACTATAACGAGAGCAGCCATCTGGTGGCCGAGAAGTTCCTCGCGGCACAGCGCGCCGGGATTACGCCGGTTCTGTGCGTCGGGGAGACGCTGGAGCAGCGCGAGAACGGCGCCACCGAGGAGGTGGTTGCCGGACAACTGGATGCGCTGATCCAGCTGGGCGGGGTGCGGGCGTTGGGCGATGCGGTGGTAGCCTACGAGCCGGTATGGGCGATCGGCACCGGCAAGACCGCAACCTCCGCGCAGGCACAGGCGGTGCATGCGTTCATCCGCGGGCGCGTGGCATCCCATGATGGTCAGATCGCTGCGGAGTTGTGTATACTCTATGGCGGTAGCGTGAAGGCGAACAATGCGGCGGAGCTGTTTGCGATGCCGGATATCGATGGCGGATTGATCGGCGGGGCTTCCCTGGTGGCTGACGAGTTTCTGGCGATCTGTCGCGCCGGTCAGGTTTGATTTTTTCTTTGGTTCAGTATGCAGGAGCAGGGTGTGGAGACATTGGTTTGGGTAGTGCATGTTCTGACGGCGGTGGTGCTGATCGGCCTGGTGCTGATGCAGCACGGCAAGGGCGCCGACATGGGGGCGGCGTTCGGTTCCGGTTCGGCCGGCAGCCTGTTCGGCTCGAGCGGCTCCGCGAACTTTCTCAGCCGCAGCACGGCGGTCGCCGCGACGCTGTTCTTCATCACCAGTCTGTCGCTGACTTATATTTATTCCCATCCCGCGCAGCAGCAGGGGGTGATGGACAGGGTTGCCCCGGCAGCCACCCAGACGGCCCCGGCCGCTTCCGCGGATAACGCTCCAGACGATTCAAAATCCAGGGATATTCCGAAATAATCCCGCAGTTGCATTGCCGATGTGGTGAAATTGGTAGACACGCTATCTTGAGGGGGTAGTGGCGAAAGCCGTAGCAGTTCGAGTCTGCTCATCGGCACCAGACAGGCTGGCGCGGTTGCGCCGGCAAAAAACATAAAAAGTGATTCCGGGTATGTCAATGGATCACGACAAGCATGAGGGGAAAGCTAGATGTTGGAAAATTATTTTCCGGTGCTGCTGTTCATCTGTGTCGGCATCGCGATGGGCGTGGCTCCCGTGGTGCTGGGCAAACTGGTATCACCCAGCCGTCCCGACAGCGAGAAGCTCTCTCCCTACGAGTGCGGTTTCGAGGCATTCGAGGATGCGCGCATGAAGTTCGACGTGCGTTATTACCTGGTCGCCATCCTGTTCATCCTGTTCGATCTTGAGATCGCCTTCCTCTTCCCCTGGGCGGTCGTGCTCAAGGAGATCGGCACCTTCGGCTTTGTTTCCATGATGATCTTTCTGGCCATCCTCGTGGTTGGCTTTATCTACGAATGGATGAAGGGGGCGTTAGAGTGGGAATAGAGGGAGTTCTGGAAAAGAGCGTCGTCACCACGACACTCGACACCATCATCAATTACACCCGCACCGGATCGCTGTGGCCGATGACTTTCGGGCTGGCCTGTTGCGCCGTGGAAATGATGCACGCCGGTGCGGCACGCTACGATCTGGATCGTTTCGGCATCGTGTTCCGTCCCAGCCCGCGCCAGTCGGACGTGATGGTGGTGGCGGGGACGCTGTGCAACAAGATGGCGCCGGCGTTGCGCAAGGTGTACGACCAGATGGCCGAGCCGCGCTGGGTGATCTCGATGGGTTCCTGCGCCAACGGCGGCGGTTATTACCACTATTCCTATTCGGTGGTGCGCGGCTGCGACCGCATCGTGCCGGTGGACGTGTATGTGCCGGGCTGCCCGCCGACGGCCGAGGCGCTGCTGTATGGCATCATACAGTTGCAGAACAAGATCAAACGAACCAATACCATTGCGCGTTAGGGTTGAACTATGGCTGCTGATTTGAGCGCGTTGCGTACCACCCTGGCGGACCTGCTTGGCGACAGGCTGGCCGGCATGGAGGAAAGACTGGGCGAACTGACCGTGGAGGTCAGGGCGGCCGGGATGCCGGACACGCTGGCGCGCCTGCGCGACGCGGCGGGTTTCGGGCAGATGATCGACCTGTGCGGCGTGGATTACTCCGCTTACGGTGATGGCGCTTGGGAAGGCAAGCGGTTCGCTGTCGTCTATCACCTGCTGTCGGTGGCGCACAACATGCGCCTGCGGGTGCGCATCTTTGCCGAGGATGACGATTTCCCGGTGCTGGAATCCGCCACGGAGATCTGGTCTTGCGCCAACTGGTATGAGCGCGAGGCTTTCGACCTGTATGGCATCGTGTTCACCGGGCATCCCGACCTGCGCCGCATCCTGACCGATTATGGATTTGTCGGCAACCCGTTCCGCAAGGACTTCCCGCTGTCCGGCCACGTGGAGATGCGCTACGACCCGGAGCAGCGGCGCGTCGTGTACCAGCCGGTGTCGATCGAGCCGCGCGAGGTGACGCCGCGCATCATCCGTGAAGAGAACTACGGTCGCGTTTGAGGATAAAGACATGGCGGAGATCAAGAATTACACGATGAACTTTAGTTGCGGCCGCCCTGCGGGCTTAACTTGCCTGCGCAAGTTAGCCTTCACTGAAATTCATGGTGAACGCGCACTGAACCTGGTGTCGAGATAGGCGGAGTTATGGCGGAAATAAAAAACTACACCATGAATTTTGGGCCGCAGCACCCCTCCGCGCACGGCGTGCTGCGCCTGGTGCTGGAGCTGGACGGCGAGGTCATCGAACGCGCCGATCCGCATATCGGCCTGCTGCACCGTGCCACCGAGAAGCTGGCCGAGCACAAGACCTTCCTGCAGACACTGCCCTACATGGACCGGCTCGACTACGTCTCGATGATGAGCAACGAGCACGCCTACGTGATGGCGGTCGAGAAGCTGGCGGGCATCGAGGTGCCGCTGCGCGCGCAGTACATCCGCGTGATGTACGACGAGATCACCCGCATCCTGAACCACCTGCTGTGGCTGGGCGCGCACGGGCTGGACATCGGCGCGATGACCGTGTTCCTGTACTGTTTCCGCGAGCGCGAAGACCTGATGGACGCCTACGAGGCGGTATCCGGCGCGCGCCTGCATGCGGCCTATTACCGTCCGGGCGGCGTGTACCGCGACCTGCCGGACAGCATGCCGCAATACCAGGCATCGAAGATCCACAATGCCGCAGCGGTGAAGAAGCTCAACGAGAACCGCCAGGGCTCGCTGCTCGATTTTCTGGAGGATTTCACCGATCGTTTCCCCGCTTACGTCGATGAATATGAGACGCTGCTGACCGACAACCGCATCTGGAAACAGCGCACCGTGGGAATCGGTGTGGTCTCGCCGGAGCGTGCCCTGGCGCTGGGCTTCACCGGCCCGATGCTGCGCGGTTCCGGCGTGGAATGGGATCTGCGCAAGAAACAGCCCTACGAGGTCTACGACCGACTGGATTTCGATATCCCGGTCGGGAGCAACGGCGACTCCTATGACCGTTATCTGGTGCGCGTCGAGGAGATGAGGCAGAGCAACCGCATCATCAGGCAATGCATCGCCTGGCTGCGCAGCAATCCGGGCCCGGTGATGACCGACAACTTCAAGTTTGCGCCGCCCAGACGCGAGGCGATGAAGCAGAACATGGAAGAGCTGATCCATCACTTCAAGCTGTTCAGCGAAGGGATGCATGTGCCGGCCGGCGAAGTCTATGCGGCGGTGGAGCATCCCAAGGGGGAGTTCGGTATCTACCTGGTCTCCGACGGCGCGAACAAGCCGTATCGCATGAAGATACGTGCGCCGGGTTTCGCCCACATGGCTGCGCTCGACGAGATGGCGCGCGGCCACATGATCGCCGATGTGGTGACCATCATCGGCACGCAGGACATAGTTTTTGGTGAAGTTGACCGTTAAGGGTGTCATAAATGCTATCCGAACAAATTCAGGCCAGGGTCGACCGCGAGCTGAAGAAGTATCCGGCGGACCAGAAGCAGTCCGCGGTGATGGCCGCGCTGCGTTTCGTGCAGGACGAGAAGGGCTGGATCTCCACCGAGGACATGGCGGATGTCGCGGCCTACCTCGGCATGCCGAAGATGGCGGTGTACGAGGTGGCGACCTTCTACCACATGTACAACCTCAGGCCGATGGGCAAGCACACCATCACGGTATGCACCAACCTGTCCTGCACCTTGTGCGGCGCCGGGGATACCGTGGCGCATCTGCAATCCAGGCTGGGCATCGGCCTGGGCGAGGTGACGGCGGACGGGAGATACGGCCTGCGTGAAGGCGAGTGCATGGGGGCATGCAAGGATGCGCCGCTGTTCACCGTGAACAACAAGAAGCTTTGCGGCCGCCTGAGCAAGGACAAGATCGATCAAATACTGGCGGAGCTGGACAAATCATGAGAGGGCCGGTCATTCTCACCACGATGGATTTCGACCAGCCCTGGACACTGGAGAACTATCTCAAGGCCGGCGGCTACCAGGCGCTGCGCAAGGTGCTGACCACGAAGATGTCGCCTGATGCGATCATTTCGGAGGTCAAACTGTCCGCGTTGCGCGGGCGCGGCGGCGCGGGTTTCCCGACCGGGCTGAAGTGGAGTTTCATGCCCAGGGACTACAAGGGCGACAAGTACATCGTCTGCAACACCGATGAGGGCGAACCGGGCACCTGCAAGGACTGGGACATCCTGCTCTACAACCCGCACCTGCTCATCGAGGGCATGGCGATCGCCGCTTACACCATGGGCGTGAAGACCGGTTACAACTACGTGCACGGCGAGATCTTCGAAGCCTACGAACGCATGGAGGAAGCCTGCGAGGTGGCGCGCGCCGCCGGTTATCTGGGCGACAACATCCTGGGCACGGATTTCTGCTTCGACCTGCACAATCATCTGGGCTACGGCGCCTATGTCTGCGGCGAGGAAACCGCGCTGCTGGAATCCATCGAGGGCAAGAAAGGCCAGCCGCGCTTCAAGCCGCCCTTCCCGGCGAGCTTCGGCCTGTACGGCAAGCCGACCACGATCAACAACACGGAGACCTTCGCCAGCATCCCGTACATCATCAATCACGGCGGACAGAAGTTTCTGGAGCTGGGCAAGCCCAACAACGGCGGCACCAAGCTGTTTTCCGTGTCCGGTCATGTGAACAATCCGGGCAATTTCGAGGTGCCGATGGGCACGCCGTTCAGCGAGCTGCTGGAGATGGCGGGCGGGGTACGCAACGGACATATGCTCAAGGCGGTGATCCCGGGCGGTTCGTCGATGCCGGTTCTGCCCGGCGAAACCATGATGGGCCTGACCATGGACTACGATTCCATCTCCAGGGCGGGCTCCGGTCTGGGCAGCGGCGCGGTGATCGTGATGGACGAGACGACCTGCATGGTGCGCGCACTGGAGCGCCTGTCCTATTTCTATTACGAGGAATCCTGCGGGCAATGCACGCCGTGCCGCGAGGGCACCGGCTGGTTATACCGCATCGTGCACCGCATCGAGCATGGCGAGGGGCGCAAGGAGGATCTGGATCTGCTGCTGAGCGTGGGCGAGAACATCGCCGGGCGCACCATCTGCGCGCTGGGCGAGGCGGCGGTCTGGCCGGTGCAGGGGATGCTCAGGCATTTCCGCGACGAATTCGAATATCACATCGAGCACAAGCGCTGCCTGGTGTAATGCTGACGGATTGGATGAAGAATGATCAATGTTGAGATTGATGGCAAGCTGGTCGAGATCGAGCGCGGCTCCACCGTGATGGATGCGGCGCGCAAGGTCGGCGTTTATATCCCGCATTTCTGCTACCACGAGAAATTGTCCATCTCCGCCAATTGCCGCATGTGCCTGGTCGAGGTGGAGAAGGCGCCCAAGCCGCTGCCCGCCTGTGCGACGCCGGCCGCCGACGGCATGAAGGTGCATACCCGTTCCGATCTGGCGGTCAAGGCGCAGAAAGGTGTGATGGAATTCCTGCTGATCAACCACCCGCTGGATTGCCCGGTCTGTGACCAGGGTGGCGAGTGCCAGTTGCAGGACCTGGCGGTGGGCTACGGCGCGACCGCTTCGCGCTATACCGAAGAGAAGCGCATCGTGATGCACAAGGATGTCGGCGCGCTGATCTCGACCCTGGAGATGAGCCGCTGCATCCAGTGCACGCGCTGCGTGCGCTTCGGGCAGGAGATCGGCGGCATGATGGAACTGGGCATGGCGTTCCGCGGCGAGCATGCCGAGATCATGAGTTTCGTGAACAGCTCGGTGGATTCCGAGCTGTCCGGCAACATGATCGACCTGTGCCCGGTCGGCGCGCTGACCAGCAAGCCGTTCCGCTACACCGCGCGCAGCTGGGAATTGTCGCGGCGCAAGTCGGTCAGCCCGCACGACGGACTGGGTTCCAACCTGGCCGTGCAGGTGAAGAACGACAAGATGATGCGTGTCACCCCGGTCGAGAACGAGGCCGTCAACGAATGCTGGATCTCCGACAGGGATCGCTTCAGCTATGAGGGCCTGAACTCACCGCAACGATTGACCAGACCGATGCTCAAGCAGGACGGCAGGTGGGTCGAGGTCGAATGGCAGGTCGCGCTGGAATATGTGGCGAACGGCTTGCGCCATATCGGCAACGGTGAGGGCGCGGCGCAGATCGCCGCGCTGGCGACCCCGCACAGCACGCTGGAAGAACTCTACCTGCTGCAGAAACTGGTGCGCGGCCTGGGCAGCGGCAACGTCGATTTCCGCCTGCGCCAGTCCGACTTTTCCTCGGACGGCAAACAGGCCGGCGCGCCGTGGCTGGGCATGCCGGTCGCCGACATCAACACCCGCGATCGCCTGCTGATCGTCGGCAGCTTCCTGCGCAAGGACCATCCCCTGCTGGCGCAACGCGTGCGCCAGTCGGTCAAGGGCGGCGCACAGGCCAGCATCGTCCATTCCGCAGATGACGACCTGCTGATGCCGGTCGCCAACAAGGCCATCGTCGCGCCGGACGCGATGGTGAACCTCATGGCGCAGATACTGAAGGCGCTGGCTGCGGAAAAACAGGTGGCGCCGGACGCATCCGTGCAGGGTATCGAGGTGGGCGGCGCCGCCGCCGCGATCGCGAAGAGCCTGGCAGGCGGCGAGCGTGCCGCGGTGCTGCTCGGCAATTTCGCGCAGCAGCACCCGCAGGCGGTGCAGCTTGCCGTCCTGGCGGAGCGGATCGCCGCGCTGTGCGGCGGCAGATTCGGCTTCCTCGGCGAGGCGGCCAACAGCGTCGGCGGTTATCTTGCCGGCGCGGTGCCGTTCGGCGGCAGCGTGCAGGGCATGGATGCCGCGCAGATGACGGCGTCGCCGCGCAAGGCATACCTGCTGCTGAACGTCGAGCCGGAACTGGACATGCATGACCCGCAACAGGCGATGGCCGCGATGTATGCCGCCGATATGGTGGTGGCGTTGTCCGCATGGAAGCACCATGCGACCGATTACGCCGATGTGCTGCTGCCGATCGCGCCGTTCAGCGAGACTTCCGGCACGTTCGTCAGCACCGAGGGGCGCGTGCAAGGCTTCAAGGGAGTGGTCAAGCCGCTCGGCGAGACCCGTCCGGCCTGGAAGGTGCTGCGCGTGCTGGGTAATCTGCTCGATGTGCCGGGCTTCGACTACGACAGCAGCGAAGCGGTGCGCGACGAGGCGCTGCCGGGCCAGGATGCAGCCGGCAGGCTGGACAATCATGTCGAGGGCGTTGCGATCGGGTCTGTTGCGCCGGCAGGCGGTGCGGGTCTGCAACGCGTGGCCGATGTGCCGATCTACTCGGCCGATGCGCTGGTGCGCCGCGCCACCGCGCTGCAAAAGACCCGCGATGCCGCGATCCCTTGCGTGAGGCTGCACGGCAGCGAGTTGCGGAAACTGGGTGTGCAGTCCGGCGACCTTGTGAAGGTGGGCCAGGGCAGGGCGGCGGTGCGCCTGGCGGTCCAGGCGGATGACACCCTGCCTGCCGGTACGGCGCGCGTGGCCGCCGGCCATCCTGCCACCGCGGAACTGGGTGCGATGTTTGGAACGATCACGATGGAGCGCGCATGATGGAGCTGTTGCAAACTCTCGAACAGACCGGGCTCGACCTGCTCGGCCCGCTCTGGTTGCCACTCTGGACGGTGGTCAAGATCATGCTCATCGTGCTACCGATCATGGGCGGGGTCGCCTATCTGACGCTGGCGGAACGCAAGGTCATCGGCTACATGCAGATCCGCATCGGCCCGAACCGCGTCGGTCCTTACGGCCTGCTGCAACCGATCGCCGACGGCCTCAAGCTGTTGTTCAAGGAGATCATCGTCCCGAGCAGTTCGAGCAAGTTCCTGTTCGTCCTTGCGCCGATCATGGCGCTGGCGCCGTCCCTGGCGGCGTGGGCGGTGGTGCCGTTCAACGAAGGGATGGTGCTGGCCAACCTCAATGCCGGCCTGCTGTACATCCTGGCGATGACCTCGCTGGGCGTGTACGGCATCATCATCGCCGGCTGGGCGTCCAATTCCAAGTATGCCTTCCTCGGCGCGGTGCGTTCCGCCGCGCAGATCGTGTCGTACGAGATCGCGATGGGCTTCGCGCTGGTGTGCGTGCTGATGGCTTCGCAAAGCATGAACCTGGTCGATATCGTGCGCGGCCAGCAGGGCGGCCTCGGCCTGCTGAACTGGTATGTGTTGCCGCTGTTCCCGATGTTCCTCGTCTACCTGATCTCCGGCGTCGCAGAGACCAACCGTGCGCCGTTCGACATGGCCGAGGGCGAGTCGGAGATCGTCGCGGGTTTCCATGTCGAGTATTCCGGCATGGCGTTCGCGCTGTTCTTCCTTGCCGAATACGCCAACATGATCCTGATCGCCTTCCTGACCTCGATCATGTTCCTGGGCGGCTGGCTGTCGCCGTTGCCGTTCCTGCCGGACAGTTTCATCTGGCTGCTGGCCAAGGTCTCGTTCATCCTGTTCCTGTTCCTGTGGTTCCGCGCCACCTTCCCGCGCTATCGCTATGACCAGCTGATGCGCCTCGGGTGGAAGGTGTTCATCCCGCTCACCATCGTCTGGGTGATCGTGGTCGCCGCATGGATGCAGACCCCGCTGTGGGTCTGGTAGGCGGACGGAGACGAATATGGAAAAGATAACGAATTTCTTCAAGACCTTCCTGCTCTACGAGCTGGTCAAGGGCATGGCCCTGACCGGGCGGTACTTCTTCGCGCGCAAGATCACCGTGCAGTACCCCGAGGAGAAGACCCCGCAGGGTTTCCGTTTCCGCGGCCTGCACGCGCAGCGCCGCTACGCCAACGGCGAGGAGCGCTGCATCGGCTGCAAGCTGTGCGAGGCCGTATGCCCGGCCATGGCGATCAGGATCGAGGTGGCGGAGCGCGAGGACGGCACGCGCCGCACCACGCAATACGACATCGACCTGACCAAGTGCATCTTCTGCGGCTTCTGCGAGGAATCCTGCCCGGTGGATGCGATCGTCGAGACGCGCGTGTTCGAGTATCACGGGGAAAAGCGCGGTGACCTGTATTACACCAAGCCGATGCTGCTGGCGATGGGCGACGAACATGAAGAGCAGATCGCCCGGGATCGCGCGGCGGACGCCAGGTACCGATAAAGAGGGCAGCCAGATGAATTTCGAGACTATCGTGTTTTATGTATTCGCCGCACTGACCGTGTTCGCCGCGCTGCGCGTGATCACCGCGCGCAACCCGGTGCATGCCGTGCTGTTCCTGGTGCTGACGTTCATCAGTTGCGCGGGCATCTGGATATTGCTGGAGGCGGAGTTCCTCGCCATCACGCTGGTGCTGGTGTATGTCGGCGCGGTGATGGTGCTGTTCCTGTTCGTGGTGATGATGCTGGACATCAATCTGGTGCGGTTGCGCGAGGGTATCTGGCGCTGGCTGCCGTTCGGCGCGACATTGGCCGGCCTGATGGCGCTCGAGATGATCTGGGTACTGGGTTCCTCCGGGGCATCGACCGGCAAGTCCGCCATCAGGCATGCGGCCGATTACAGCAACACCAAGGAGCTGGGCAGGCTGATCTATACCGACTATGCCTACCCGTTCGAGATCGCGGCGGTATTGCTGCTGGTGGCGATGGTGGCGGCGATCGCGCTGACCCTGCGCCGCCGCAAGGACGCCAAGTCGCAGGTGGTGGCCGAGCAGGTCGCGGTCAGGAAGGCGGACCGCCTGCGCATCGTGGCCATGCCGGCCGGGCGCAAGGATTCTGCGACAAACTGATCAGAGGGAGCGAGAAGAACGACATGTTGACCCTTTCCCATTATCTGGTGCTGAGCGCCGTGCTGTTCGCGATCGGCGTGGTCGGCATCTTCCTCAACCGCAAGAACCTGATCGTGCTGCTGATGGCGATCGAGATGATGCTGCTGGCGGTGAACACCAATTTCGTGGCGTTCTCGCATTACCTGAACGATATCGCCGGGCAGGTCTTCGTGTTCTTCATCCTGACCGTGGCCGCCGCCGAGGCCGCCATCGGCCTGGCGATCCTGGTGGTGCTGTTCCGCAACCTGAACACCATCGACGTCGATGATCTGGACAGCCTGAAAGGATAACGGGCATGGATACCTCCATAAATCCATTTTGCGGGCGATTCGCGGCGTCGCATGCTCGCTCGCTCCTCGTCTATCAATTCGATATGTCTCGTCGCTTGCTGTGCGGCTCCTTGCGCCTCATCCCGCAAGATGAATCTCTAGAGGTATCCATATGAGTATGGAAGGCTTGTATCTGCTGGTCCCGCTGGCGCCGCTGGGCGGGGCGATCGCCGCCGGACTGTTCGGCAAGTGGCTGGGGCGCGCCTGGTCGCACCGCATCACCATCGCGCTGGTGGCGGTTTCGTTCTTTGCCTCGCTGGCGATCTTCAAGGATGTGCTGGCGGGCAACATGTTCAACGGCCCGGTCTATACCTGGCTGACCTCCGGCGATACCAGTTTCCAGGTGGGTTTCCTGATCGACAAGCTCACCGCCACCATGATGCTGGTGGTGACCTTCGTGTCGCTGATGGTGCATGTCTACACCATCGGCTACATGGAAGACGATGACGGTTACCAGCGTTTCTTCAGCTACATCTCGCTGTTCACCTTCTCCATGCTGATGCTGGTGATGGCGAACAACTTCATGCAGCTGTTCTTCGGCTGGGAGGCGGTGGGGCTGGTCTCCTACCTGCTGATCGGCTTCTGGTACAAGAAGGAAACGGCGATCTACGCCAACCTCAAGGCCTTCCTGGTGAACC
>JBGARW010000023.1:0-26597 GCA_044230015.1 Gallionella sp.
GTGTCGAACGCGGCATCGTCAAGGTCGGCGAAGAACTCGAGATCGTCGGCATCAAGCCCACCCTGAAAACCACCTGTACCGGCGTCGAAATGTTCCGCAAGCTGCTCGACCAGGGTCAGGCAGGCGACAACGTCAGCATCACGGTCAACCTGATCAACCCGATCGCGATGGAAGAGGGTCTGCGCTTCGCCATCCGCGAGGGCGGCCGCACCGTCGGCGCAGGCGTGGTTGCAAAGATTATCGAGTAAGGCTACAATGCGCGCCCTCGCGTGGTCTGGGTACGGTCTGGATCACGCGATTCGTTCTTTAATTAGCGGCATCGCCGCGTAAATGCAAGAGAGAGTTATGCAAAGTCAAAAAATTCGCATTCGCCTCAAGGCGTTTGACTATCGCTTGATCGATCAGTCGGCGGCGCAGATCGTCGAGACTGCCAAGCGTACCGGCGCGGTGGTAAACGGCCCGGTGCCATTGCCGACCAAGATCGAGCGTTTCGATGTGTTGCGTTCTCCGCACGTCAACAAGACTTCGCGCGATCAGTTTGAGATTCGCACCCATCTGCGTTTGATGGACATCGTCGATCCTACCGACAAAACGGTAGATGCGCTGATGAAGCTGGATCTGCCAGCAGGTGTCGATGTGGAAATCAAATTACAGTAGTTGTTGTGCCAGTATTTAGGTTTTATCAGCAGCATAAAGAATCGGCTGACCAATTGTAGTCAGCCCCTTAACAAGAGGAAATAAAAATGAGCTTAGGACTTGTCGGTCGCAAGATTGGCATGACCCGCGTATTTACCGAAGACGGTTCTTCGTTGCCGGTGACTGTGCTGGAAGTGTCCAATAATCGTGTCACTCAGGTTAAATCCGTTGATACCGATGGCTACACCGCTGTGCAATTGGCGTACGGTGCGCGTCGTCCCGGACGCGTCAGCAAGGCTGCTGCCGGGCATTATGCCAAGGCAGGCGTGGAGGCCGGGAGCGCACTCAAAGAATTCACCGTATCCCCTGAGCAGCTGGCCGGCCTGCAAGCTGGCTCCACCGTCAGCGTGGAAATCTTTCAGGTGGGTCAACTCGTTGATGTAACGGGCGTGTCCAAAGGCAAAGGTTACGCCGGTACCATCAAGCGCTACCATTTCAAATCGGGTCGTGCATCGCACGGTAATTCAAAGTCACATAACGTGCCGGGTTCTATCGGCATGGCGCAAGACCCGGGACGTGTGTTCCCGGGCAAGCGTATGACCGGTCATCTCGGGGATGTGCAAAGGACGGTACAAAACCTGCAGGTCGTGCGTGTCGATGTTGCGCGTCAGTTGTTGCTGGTAAAAGGCGCTGTTCCGGGTTGTACGAACAGCAGCATCATCGTGCGTCCCGCAGTGAAGGCAGGTGCGTAATGGAACTTAAAGTCATCAATGATAAAGGTCAGGCGACCGCGAATCTGAGCGCGTCGGACGAGTTGTTCGGCCGCGAATACAACGAAGACCTGGTACACCAGTTGGTCAACGCTTATATGGCCAATGCGCGCGGTGGCAACAGCAAGCAAAAGGGTCGTAGCGAAATCGCCAAAAGCACGCGCAAGCCATTCGCTCAAAAAGGCACTGGCCGTGCACGTGCTGGTATGGCGTCCAGCCCGTTGTGGCGCGGTGGCGGCAAGATTTTCCCGAATACCGGTGAAGAGAATTACGTCCAAAAGATCAATCGCAAGATGTACCGCGCGGGTTTGGCTTCCATATTCTCGAGATTGGTCAGCGAAAACCGCTTGGTGGTAGTGGATAGTTTGACGGTCGATGCGCCTAAAACAAAACTGCTCGCGCAAAAGATCAAGGGGATGGGGCTTGATGGCCGCCTGTTGATCATCACCGATAATGTGGACGAAAACTTGTATTTGTCTTCGCGCAACCTGCCAAACGTGCTGGTGCTTGAAGCCAATCAGGCTGACCCGGTCAGCTTGGTGCGTTTCCCGAGCGTAGTCGTTACGCGCAATGCCGTGGCAAAAATTGAGGAGATGTTCGCATGAGTACGCAACAATTCAGTCAGGAGCGATTGATGAAGGTGTTGCTCGCTCCGCAAATCTCCGAAAAGGCGACTTACGTTGCCGACAAGAACGAGCAAGTGATCTTCCGTGTCGCTCCGGATGCGACCAAGCCTGAGATCAAGGCCGCCGTTGAGATGATGTTCAAGGTGAGCGTGAATACCGTGCAAGTGGCCAACGTCAAGGGCAAGGTAAAGCGCGCTGGCCGTTTCACCGGTCGCCGCAACAACTGGAAGAAGGCATATGTTTGTCTGGCTGCCGGACAGGAAATCAATTTTGCTGCAAATGAGCAAGGATAATCATCATGGCATTGATTAAACTGAAACCAACAACTCCGGGGCAGCGTGCGGTAGTGCGCGTTGTCAATCCGGACCTGCATAAAGGCAAACCGGTCGCCGCGTTGCTGGAAAAGAAAACCAGAACTGCAGGCCGAAACCATAACGGCCACATCACGACCCGTCATATGGGCGGCGGCCATAAGAAGCATTACCGTCTGGTTGATTTCAAGCGTAACAAGGATGGCATTCCGGCGACTGTAGAGCGTCTCGAATACGACCCGAACCGCAGTGCCAACTTGGCGCTGTTGTGTTACGCCGATGGCGAGCGCCGTTACATTATCGCCCCCAAGGGCATTGCAGCAGGGGCGATACTGGTGAGCGGTTCGGAAGCGCCGATCAAGCCGGGCAACGCCTTGCCACTACGCAATATCCCGGTTGGTTCGACCATCCACTGCATCGAAATGTTGCCGGGCAAGGGCGCACAGTTGGCGCGCTCCGCGGGTACTTCCGTGCAACTGCTGGCGCGTGAAGGCAGCTACGCACAATTGCGGCTGCGCTCCGGCGAAATTCGCAAGGTGCATATCGATTGCAAGGCAACCCTGGGTGAAGTGGGTAATTCGGAACACAGTCTGCGTTCTATCGGCAAGGCTGGTGCGATGCGTTGGCGCGGTGTCCGCCCGACCGTTCGCGGTGTAGTGATGAACCCGGTTGACCACCCGCATGGTGGTGGTGAAGGCAAGACTGCAGCCGGTCGTCATCCGGTCAGCCCGTGGGGTGTGCCGGCCAAGGGTTTCCGCACGCGCCGTAACAAGCGCACCAGCGGCATGATCGTTCGCCGCCGCTTTCAGGTTTAAGGAGTAGCAAACATGGCACGTTCCATCAAAAAAGGTCCATTCGTCGATGCTCACCTGCTCAAAAAGGTTGAGGCTGTGCGCGTGACTAACGATAAGCGCCCGGTGAAAACATGGTCACGCCGCTCCACGGTGTTGCCTGAGTTTGTCGGCCTGACGATTGCGGTACACAACGGCAAGCAACATATTCCGGTGTATGTATCCGAAAACATGGTGGGTCACAAACTGGGGGAATTTTCCCTGACGCGCACCTTCAAGGGCCATGCTGCTGATAAAAAAGCAGTGGTCAAGAAATAGGGAGGCATGATGACAACGACGATTGCAGTTGCAAGAAACATCCATCTTTCCGCACAGAAAGGCCGCTTGGTTGCTGATCAGATTCGCGGTTTGCCGGTTGCTCAAGCGCTCAATATTCTGGCCTTCAGCCCGAAGAAAGGCGCGGGGATCATCAAGAAGGCCCTGGAATCCGCGATTGCGAATGCCGAGCATAACGATGGTGCGGATATCGATGAGCTGAAGGTGAAGACCATTTACATTGATAAGGCGACATCGCTGAAGCGTTTTATGGCGCGTGCCAAAGGGCGTGGCAACAAAATTGAAAAGCAGACCTGTCACATTACGGTCAGCGTCGGGAGCTAAGGGTAAATTATGGGACAGAAAATTCATCCAACCGGTTTCCGGTTGTGCGTTCGCAAAAACTGGGATTCCAAGTGGTTCGCCAGCAGCAAGAATTTTGCTGACCTGCTGCTCAAGGATATTGAGGTTCGTGCTTTCCTGAAAAAGAAGTTGGCTTCCGCTGGAGTATCCAAGGTGGTTATCGAGCGCCCGGCCAAAAACGCCAAAGTAACTATTTACACCGCGCGCCCCGGTATGGTGATCGGTAAAAAAGGTGAGGATATCGAGGCATTGCGTGCCGAATTGCGCAAGCGTATGGGCCTGCAATCTGTTGACCTGTCAATCGAAGAGGTGCGCAAGCCGGAAGTGGATGCGCAATTGATTGCCGACAGCATCACCGCGCAGCTGGAAAAGCGCATCATGTTCCGCCGCGCCATGAAACGCGCAATGCAGAACGCAATGCGCCTGGGTGCGCAAGGCATCAAAATCATGAGTGCCGGACGTTTGAACGGAATCGAGATCGCCCGCACCGAATGGTATCGTGAAGGCCGTGTGCCGCTGCATACGCTGCGTGCCGATATTGATTATGGCACGTCGGAAGCAAAGACCACCTACGGCATCATCGGCGTGAAAGTTTGGGTATTCAAGGGCGAAACCACTGGCCAGGAAGTTGTCGTGCCAGCCGCCGCTGAACCGGAAAAGAAAGCAAGGAAGTCGGGAGCAAAACATGCTACAGCCAGCTAGAAGGAAATACCGCAAGGAGCAAAAGGGCCGTAATACCGGCATTGCTACCCGTGGCAACAAGGTCAGCTTCGGTGAATTCGGCCTGAAGGCGGTTGCTCGCGGCCGTTTGACGGCGCGTCAGATCGAAGCCGCACGCCGTGCGATGACCCGTCATATCAAGCGCGGCGGCCGAATCTGGATCCGTATTTTCCCGGACAAGCCGATCTCCAAGAAACCGGCTGAAGTTCGCATGGGTAATGGTAAGGGCAATCCCGAGTTCTACGTTGCCGAGATTCAACCCGGCAAGATGTTGTATGAGATGGATGGCGTGGATGAGACATTGGCGCGTGAAGCGTTCCGTTTGGCATCTGCGAAGTTGCCGATCGCTACCACATTCGTGATTAGACAGGTAGGTGCATGACATGAAGGCTAGTGAATTGAGAACCAAGTCCGAGACAGACCTGCAGCAAGAGATGCTGTCGCTGACCAAGGCGCAATTTGGCCTGCGTATGCAAGTTGCGACGCAGCAAATGACTAATACCAGCGAATTGCGCAAAGTGCGCCGCGATATTGCCCGCGTGAAGACCGTATTGACAGAGAAGGGTGCCCAGAAATGAGCGATTCCAAACTGAAGCGTACCCTGACCGGTACTGTAACAAGCGATAAGATGGACAAGACCGTAACGGTTCTGGTCGAGCGCAAAGTAAAACACCCGTTGTTGGGCAAGATCATTCGCGTTTCCAAGAAATACCATGCCCATGATGAGGCCAATGAGTTTCATGCCGGCGACGTAGTGACTATCGAGGAATGCCGTCCGATCGCAAAAACCAAGAGCTGGCGCGTTGCCAAGTTGGTTGAAAAGGCCGCTGCAATTTAATTTAGCTTGCGTATTATCAAGATTTGCATATAATGCGCGGCTTCGTTTCATCGCCGCTTGCGGCGACCTAACCCGAACGGGTTCCAAAACTGGCCGCTGCGGGCGGAAAAAGTTGGAGATCAAATAATGATACAAATGCAGTCTGTTTTAGATGTGGCTGACAATACCGGTGCGCGTTCCGTGATGTGCATCAAGGTATTGGGTGGCTCCAAGCGCCGTTATGCTTCTGTCGGTGATGTCATCAAGGTCAGCATCAAGGATGCGGCGCCGCGTGGCCGCGTAAAGAAGGGCGAAGTGTACAACGCCGTGGTGGTTCGTACCGCCAAGGGGGTGCGTCGCACGGATGGCTCCTTGATCAAGTTTGACGGTAATGCCGCGGTACTGCTGAACGCCAAGCTGGAGCCTATCGGCACGCGTATCTTTGGGCCGGTGACACGCGAGTTGCGTACCGAGAAATTCATGAAGATCGTTTCGCTGGCGCCTGAAGTGCTGTAAGCGGAAACAGATTGAGTCGAGGAAAATCATGCGCAAGATCAAGAAAAACGATGACGTTATCGTAATCGCAGGCAAAGACAAAGGTAATCGCGGCAATGTGCTGCAAGTCCTGGGTGACCACCTGCTGGTTGGCGGCATCAATAGAGTCAAGAAGCACCAGAAGCCTAACCCGGTGAAGGGTTTGACCGGTGGGATCGTGGAGAAGGAATTGCCCATTCATATTTCGAATGTGGCGATCTACAACGCGGCTGCCAAGAAGGGCGATCGGGTCGGTATTAAAACGCTGGAAGACGGGCGCAAGGTGCGCGTGTTCAAGTCCAGCGGTGAAATGATTGACGCTTAAGGGGTTAAGGGCATGGCTCGTTTGTACGAATTTTACAAAGACAAGGTCACCAAGGACATGATGACGCGGTTCGGCTACAAGTCCGTCATGGAGGTGCCGCGCATAGAAAAGATCACCCTGAACATGGGTGTGGGTGAAGCGGTGGCAGACAAGAAGGTGATGGAGTTCGCGGTTGGCGACATGCAGAAGATTGCCGGGCAGAAGCCGGTGGTCACAATGTCCAAGAAATCCATTGCCGGTTTCAAGATTCGCGAAGGCTATCCGGTCGGCTGCAAGGTGACGTTGCGCAAAGAGCGCATGTATGAATTCCTGGATCGCCTGATTTCTGTTGCGATTCCTCGTATCCGGGATTTTCGCGGTATTTCCGGCAAATCCTTTGACGGCCGTGGCAATTACAACATGGGCGTGAAAGAGCAGATCATTTTTCCGGAAATCGAGTATGAAAAGATCGATGCGTTGCGTGGGATGAACATTACCATCACCACCTCCGCGAAGACTGACGAAGAAGCCAAGGCTCTTTTGTTGGCATTCAAACTCCCATTAAAGAAATGAGGGAATACTAATGGCTAAGATGGCATTGATTAACCGTGAGCAAAAGCGCCGTGATACCGTTAAGAGATTTGCGGCCAAACGCGCGGAATTGCTGGCAGCGATCTCCAACATGAAGCTCAGCGATGAAGAGCGCGCCGCCGCGCGCCTGAAGTTGCAATCCTTGCCGCGCAATTCCAGCCCGGTTCGCCTGCGCAACCGTTGCTCGTTGACCGGCCGCCCACGCGGCACTTTCAGGAAGTTTGGTTTGGGGCGTATCAAGGTGCGTGAATTCGCGATGCGCGGTGAAATACCCGGTATCGTCAAGGCTAGCTGGTAGGAGAAATTATATGAGTATGAGTGATCCAATCTCCGACATGCTGACGCGCATCCGCAATGCGCAGCTTGCGGAAAAAGTCACAGTGGTCATGCCTTCTTCGAAGTTGAAGGTGGCAATTGCCGAGGTGTTGAAAGACGAAGGCTATGTGGATGGTTTCAACGTCATTGCCGGCGAGGGTGGCAAAGCCACGCTGGAAATCGGCCTGAAGTATTACAGTGGACGCCCGGTGATCGAGAAGATTCAGCGTATCAGCCGTCCCGGCCTGCGTATTTACAAGGGTTCCGATGATATCCCCAAGGTGATGAACGGTTTGGGTATCGCCATTGTGTCCACTTCCAAGGGTTTGATGACCGACCGCAAAGCGCGTGCCAATGGTATTGGCGGTGAAGTGCTGTGCGTAGTCGCGTAGTGAGGTAAGCATGTCTAGAGTTGCCAAAAATCCTGTTGTAGTGCCGAGCGGTGTAGAAGTTGCGCTGGCTGCAGGTGAAATTTCGGTGAAGGGGCCAATGGGCACCCTCAAGCAAGCCTTGTCAGTTGATGTGAGTGTGGTGCGCGAGGGCGACAGTCTGTTGTGCAAAGCACAGAACGACTCCATGCAGGCCAATGCGATGTCCGGCACGATTCGCGCATTGCTGGCCAACATGGTGCAGGGCGTCAGCAAAGGCTTCGAGCGCAGGTTGAACCTGGTTGGTGTGGGCTACCGTGCGCAAGCTGCCGGGGATACGCTGAACCTGACTTTGGGTTTTTCCCATCCGGTCGCTTACAAGATGCCTGCAGGCATCAAGGTCGAAACTCCGACGCAAACCGAGATCGTATTAAAAGGTGCCGACAAGCAGCGTATCGGGCAAGTTGCCGCCGAGATTCGTGCCTTCCGCGAGCCAGAGCCGTACAAGGGCAAAGGGGTGCGTTATAGCGATGAAGTGGTGATCCTGAAAGAAACCAAGAAGAAATAACTGAGGCGGATATGTTGAACAAGAAAGAAGCGCGTCAGCGCAGGGCACGCAAAACCCGTGCCCGTATTGCTGAAAAAAAGACAGTACGTCTGGCTATTCACCGTACCAATTTGCACATCTATGCCCAGGTAATCTCTGCTTGCGGCAGCAAAGTACTGGCCAGCGCGTCGAGCATCGAAGCCGAGGTGCGCAAGGATTTGGCGAACGGCGGCAACAAGGCCGCCGCAGCCGTGGTGGGCCAGCGTATCGCCGAAAAGGCGAAGACGGCGGGCATTACCCAGGTGGCATTCGACCGTTCCGGTAACCAGTATCATGGCCGTGTCAAGGCGTTGGCTGATGCCGCGCGCGAACATGGTTTGCAGTTCTAGATTGGAGTTGAGCAATGGCTAAGCCGCAAGGGAAGATGCAGCAGCAAGAAGAGCGCGATGATGGTCTGATCGAAAAGATGATCTCCGTGAACCGTGTCACCAAGGTTGTAAAGGGTGGTCGTATCATGGGGTTCGCCGCACTGACCGTGGTCGGCGATGGCGATGGCCGCGTGGCGATGGGCAAGGGCAAGTCTAAGGAAGTTCCGGTGGCCGTGCAAAAAGCGATGGATGAGGCACGCCGCAATCTGGTCAAGATAAGCCTGAGGAACGGCACATTGCACCATACCGTGATCGGCAAACACGGCGCGGCCAAGGTGCTGATGCAACCGGCATCCGAGGGTACCGGCATTATCGCCGGCGGCGCGATGCGCGCAGTGTTCGAGGCGGTCGGTGTGCGCGACGTGCTGGCCAAGTGTATCGGCTCCAGCAATCCGTACAATGTGGTACGCGCCACCCTTAATGGCCTGAAAGCGATGAATGCACCATCCGAGATTGCTGCCAAGCGCGGCAAGAATGTCGACGAGATCCTGGGGTAAGACATGACGCAAGCCAAAACAATCAAAGTGACGCAGATCAGAAGCCTGATCGGCACCAAGCAATCGCATCGTGACACGATTCGCGGCTTGGGTCTGCGCCGCATCAACCATACCGTGCAATTGGAAGACACTCCTTGCGTGCGCGGCATGATCAACAAGGTGTATTACCTGGTTAAGTGCGAGGCATAACAGATGCAACTCAATAATATTCAACCTGCACAGGGCGCCAAGCATGCCAAGCGTCGTGTTGGCCGCGGTATCGGTTCAGGCCTGGGCAAGACCGGTGGTCGCGGTCACAAAGGGCAGAAATCCCGCTCTGGCGGTTTTCACAAGGTTGGTTTCGAAGGCGGTCAGATGCCGCTGCAGCGCCGCTTGCCAAAGCGTGGTTTTGTCTCGCTGACGCGGGGTGACACGGCTCAGGTGCGTTTGTCCGATCTGCAAAAGCTGCCAGTGGACAGCATTGACCTGCTGGCGCTCAAGCAGGCGGGCGTTGTTCATGCCGGGGTATTGACTGCGAAAGTTATCCTGTGCGGCGAAATTTCCCGCGCAGTGAAGTTGCAGGGACTGCTGGTAACCAAGGGTGCACGTGCGGCGATCGAGGCTGCTGGCGGCAGCATCGCCGAGTAAGGCTGTACGTGAGCGCAGTGGCCAAGGGTGTAAGCAAAGGCAAGTATGGCGATTTGGGCCAGCGCCTCTGGTTTTTGCTGGGCGCGCTGGTGGTGTTCCGCATCGGTGCGCATATCCCGGTGCCGGGAATCGATCCGACGGTGCTGGCCGAGCTGTTCAAGTCGCAAAAGGATGGCATCCTGGGCATGTTCAACATGTTCTCGGGTGGCGCGCTGGAACGCTTCACGATTTTTGCGCTGGGGATCATGCCGTATATCTCCGCATCGATCATCATGCAATTGGCGGCGATAGCGGTTCCGTATCTTGAGCAACTGAAGAAAGAAGGCGAGGCGGGTCGCCGCAAGATTACCCAGTACACACGCTATGGCACTCTGGCTTTGGCCCTGTTCCAGGCATTCGGTATCTCGGTGGCATTGCAGGCGCAGCCGGGATTGGTACCGAATCCAGGCGCGATGTTTCAGTTGACTTCGGTGATTACCCTGGTGACTGGCACGATGTTCCTGATGTGGCTGGGCGAACAGATTACCGAGCGCGGTTTGGGCAACGGTATTTCGCTGATTATTTTTGCCGGCATCGCGGCGGGATTGCCCAGCGCGATCGG
Organism: Gallionella sp.; assembly: GCA_044230015.1. Classification (GTDB taxonomy): domain Bacteria; phylum Pseudomonadota; class Gammaproteobacteria; order Burkholderiales; family Gallionellaceae; genus Gallionella. The sequence goes on from JBGARW010000023.1 coordinate 10,162, forward strand.
CAGTACTTTGGAGTTGGTGCGTACCGGAGCTTTTTCCATCCCGCTGGTGTTGTTGCTGTTTTTCGGGGCGATCGCGGTCACGGCTTTTGTGGTGTTTGTTGAGCGCGGCCAGCGCAAGATTCTGGTGAACTATGCCAAACGGCAAGTTGGTAACAAGGTGTATGGCGGGCAAAGCTCGCATCTGCCGCTGAAGCTGAATATGGCCGGCGTAATACCGCCGATCTTCGCATCCAGCATCATCCTGTTTCCGGCGACGATTGCGGGCTGGTTTGGCAGCGGGCAGGGCATGAATTGGCTGAAGGACATCAGCAGCATGTTGTCACCCGGGCAGCCGGTTTACGTGCTGGTGTATGCGGCGGCGATCATATTCTTCTGTTTTTTCTACACGGCGCTTGTGTTCAGCCCGAAAGAAACGGCAGAGAACTTGAAGAAGAGCGGCGCATTCTTGCCTGGGATACGTCCCGGCGAGCAGACTGCCCGCTATGTTGAAAAGATCATGCTGCGCCTGACCATGGTCGGTGCGGTGTATATCACGCTGGTTTGTTTGCTGCCGGAATTCCTGGTGGTGTGGAAGAATGTCCCGTTCTATTTTGGCGGCACATCGCTGTTGATTCTGGTGGTGGTGACGATGGACTTCATGGCGCAAGTGCAGTCTTATCTGATGACACATCAGTACGAAAACCTGCTGAAAAAGGCCAATTTCAAGGGCGGGTTTACGAGCTAATGGCTAAAGAAGATGTGATTCAGATGCAGGGCGAGATAGAGGAATCGTTGCCGAACGCGACGTTCCGCATCAAGCTGGAAAATGGTCATGTGGTGCTGGGTCATATCTCCGGGAAAATGCGTATGCACTACATTCGCATCCTGCCCGGCGACAAGGTGACCGTGGAGTTGACGCCATATGATTTGAGCAAGGCACGGATTGTGTTCCGTGCCAAATAGTAGAGTGAGCAAGGAGAAGGAAAATGAGAGTCCAAGCATCGGTAAAAAAGATTTGCCGCAACTGCAAGATCGTTATCCGCAAGCGCGTGGTGCGCGTCATTTGTGCGGAGCCGCGGCACAAGCAACGCCAGGGCTGATTGAACAATACCGGCTCCGAGTGATATAATTTTCGTCTTTTCAAAGATAGGGTAGCTGCATGGCACGTATTGCAGGGGTCAATATCCCCAACCACCAACACGCTGTGATTGCCTTGACTGCAATCTACGGGATCGGGCGCTCGCGCTCGCAGAATATTTGCGCGGCAGCGGGCGTGAATTCCAGCACCAAGATGAAAGACTTGACTGACGCGGAAGTGGAAAAGCTGCGCGAACAGGTCGCCAGGTTCACGGTGGAGGGTGATTTGCGTCGTGAAACGACGATGAACATCAAGCGCCTGATGGATCTGGGCTGCTATCGCGGCCTGCGCCATCGCCGCGGATTGCCGTGCCGTGGCCAGCGTACCCGCACCAATGCGCGCACCCGCAAGGGTCCGCGTAAGGCGATCGCCGGCGCCAAGAAGTAAGTTTGCTACAACGCTTAGAGGATTAGATCATGGTCAAGCCAAGCACGAAGGTGCGCAAGAAAGTCAAGAAGAACGTGGCCGAAGGGATCGCCCACGTTCACGCTTCCTTTAACAACACCATCGTCACCATCACCGATCGTCAGGGTAACACCCTGGCATGGTCGACCAGTGGCGCACAGGGTTTCAAGGGCTCACGCAAGAGCACTCCATTTGCTGCCCAGGTTGCAGCCGAGACAGTAGGCAAGTCTGCTGTCGAGTGCGGCGTGAAGAATCTTGAAGTGCGCATCAAGGGACCCGGTCCCGGCCGTGAGTCTGCGGTGCGCGCATTGAACGCGGCTGGTTTTAAGATCACCAGCATTTCCGACATTACGCCGGTGCCCCATAACGGCTGCCGTCCGCCCAAGAAGCGCCGTATTTAATTTAGGAGTCAACCTTGGCTAGAAATCTTGATGCAAAATGCCGTCAGTGCCGCCGCGAAGGCGAAAAGCTGTTCCTGAAGGGCGAGAAATGTTTCACCGACAAATGTGCCGTTGAACGCAGGGCCTATGCGCCCGGCCAGCACGGCCAGAAAAAGAATACCCGCCTGTCCGAGTACGGCGGCCAGCTGCGCGAGAAGCAGAAGGTTCGCCGCATCTACGGGGTGCTGGAGAAGCAGTTCCGCCTGACATACAAACAGGCGGAGAGCCAGCGCGGCATTACCGGCGAGAACCTGTTGCAGAACCTGGAGTCGCGCCTGGACAACGTATCCTATCGCATGGGTTTTGGCGTATCGCGCGCAGAAGCGCGCCAGGTGGTCCGTCACAATGGCATTCTGGTGAATGGAAAGCGCGTCAATATTCCTTCCTATCAAGTGCGTCCCGGTGACGTGGTTGAGGTGGCCGAAAAGTCCAAGGCCCATCTGCGCATCAAGGCGGCGCTCGCCGCCGCCGAGCAGCGCGGTTTCCCGGAATGGATCGAAATGGACACCAAATCGCTCAAGGGAACATACAAAGCCAAGCCACAACGTGCCGAACTGCCTGCAACCATCAACGAGCATCTCGTGGTCGAGTTGTATTCCAAGTAATCCACGCGGAGTAGCGTATGCCTAAGAATGAATTTTTGAAGCCCCGCATCATTGATGTGCAAAAGATTTCCGCTACACAAGCCAAGGTGGTGATGGAGCCTTTCGAGCGCGGCTACGGCCATACATTGGGCAATGCATTGCGCCGTATCCTGTTGTCCTCCATGCCGGGTGCCGCTCCGACCGAAGTGAAGATGGCAGGTGTGTTGCATGAATATGCAACCATCGACGGCGTGCAGGAGGATGTCGTGGACATCCTGCTGAACCTGAAAGGAGTGGTGCTGCGCCTGCACAACGTGCCGGAAGTCGTGCTGACTGTCAAGAAAGAAGGCCAGGGCGTGGTGACGGCTGCGGATATCAGCGGTAATGCCGATATTGAAGTGATCAATCCGGACCACGTGATCGCACATCTGACTGCCGGTGGCAAGCTGGATATGCAAATCAAGGTCGAGCAGGGGCGCGGTTACATTTCGGCGATTTCCCGCCAGGCGTCGAATGAAACGCGTGCAGTCGGCCATATCGCGCTGGACGCATCATTCAGCCCGGTCAACCGTGTCAGCTACGCTGTCGAGAGCGCACGCGTCGAGCAGCGCACCGACCTGGACAAGCTGGTGATGCATATCGAGACCAATGGCGCGATCGATCCCGAGCAGGCGATCCGCAATGCGGCACGTATTCTGGTAGATCAATTTTCCGTGTTCGCAGCCCTGGAGGGCACCGAGCCGGTCGTCGAGAAGGTGCAGGCACCCAAGGTCGATCCGATCCTGTTGCGCCCGGTAGACGACCTGGAGCTGACCCCGCGCTCATCGAACTGTCTCAAGGCGCAGAGCATCCACTATATCGGGGATCTGATCCAGTACACCGAAAACGACCTGCTGCGCACCCCTAATCTGGGGCGCAAGTCGTTGAACGAAATCAAGCAGGTTCTTGCCGAGCACAACTTGTCGTTGGGCATGAAGCTGGAAAATTGGCCTGTGGCCGCTGCTTAAGGCGGCGGAATAGCAGAACCCAGGAAGCACAAGAAAATCAGAAGCAAGAGAGGCAAATCATGCGTCACCGTTCAGGTTTAAGAAAACTCAACCGCACCAGCAGCCACCGTCTGGCGATGTTCCGCAACATGACCGTGTCGCTGTTGCGCCACGAAGTCATCAAGACCACCCTGCCCAAGGCAAAGGAACTGCGCCGCGTCGCGGAACCCATCCTGACGCTGGGCAAGAATCCCAGTCTGGCCAATCGCCGACTGGCATTCGCCCGCCTGCGCGACCGCGAAATGGTCATCAAGCTGTTCGACGAACTCGGCCCGCGCTATGCGGCACGCAACGGTGGCTACCTGCGCATCCTCAAGTTCGGTTTCCGTCAGGGCGACAACGCCCCGATGGCGCTGATTGAATTGATGGATCGCCCGGCAGAAACCACGGCTGTTGATGCAGAGTAACTAGCACACCCGTTCATCCTGAGCTCGTCGAAGGATGTTGCAGCGTCAAACAGAAAGCCGGACATGTCCGGCTTTTTTGTATTTTCGACACACTTGACTGGAGATACTCATGGCAAACTGGTTCGCTGACAACTCCCTATCCACAGGTCGTACACCGCTGGTACGCCTCAACCGCATTGCCGACGGTGCGCCAGCCACCATCCTTGCCAAGGTCGAAGGGCGCAATCCAGGTTACTCCGTCAAATGCCGCATCGGTGCGGCGATGGTCGCGGATGCCGAAAAACGCGGTATGCTCGGCCCCGGCAAACACATCGTCGAGCCGACCAGCGGTAATACCGGCATCGCCCTGGCGTTTGTCGCAGCCGCACGCGGCATCCCGCTCACCCTGACCATGCCGGAAACCATGAGTATCGAACGGCGCAAGCTGCTGGTCACATTCGGTGCCACGCTGGTGTTGACAGAAGGCGCCAAAGGGATGAGCGGTGCGATAGCCAAGGCCGAAGAGATCGCGGCCTCCGATCCACGCTACGTATTGCTGCAACAGTTCAAGAACCCGGTCAATCCGGCCATCCATGAACAAACCACCGGTCCGGAGATCTGGAACGATACCGACGGCAAGATCGACATTTTCGTCTCAGGGGTCGGCACCGGTGGGACGCTTAGCGGCGTGTCGCGCTATATCAAGCGCACCAGATGCAAAGCCATCACCTCGGTCGCGGTCGAGCCTTCCGCCAGCCCCATCCTCACCCAGCAGCGTGCCGGCGAACCGCTGAAGCCTGCTTCGCACAAGATTCAGGGTATCGGTGCGGGTTTTGTCCCGGAGACCCTCGATATGTCACTGGTGGACGAGATCGAGCAGGTGAGCAACGAAGACGCCGTGCTGTACGCCCGTCGCCTGGCCCGCGAAGAAGGCATCCTGTCCGGCATCTCCTGCGGCGCGGCGGTTGCCGCTGCGGTACGCCAGGCCAAACGCCCCGGGAATGCCGGCAAGACCATCGTCGTCATCCTGCCGGACTCGGGCGAACGCTACCTCAGCTCGATACTGTTCGAGGGGATATTTGATGAGATGGGCATTGCTGGCTGAGTACGGCAAAGGCGCGGATGCATGCTTTGCGCATGCATCATCTCAATCCGGTTTCACCCTCGCGATCTGCCGGTCGTGCAGGCGCGATAGCGAAAGCATCGCGACGATCGCGCCGATGAGGGCAAAGAACATATCGGACTGCGTGTCCCATATGTCGCCTTGCGTGCCGAGAAATTCGTACGCACCCTGACCCAGTGCCAGAGCAGACCACCATTCGATCAATTCGTAGCACGAGCTGACCGCTATGACCACGCATATCGACAAGAAGGCAGCCATACGGCGGCTGGACAGATAGCCGCCGCGCAGCAAAACCTCGCGTGCCAGGATGAATGGCACAAAGCCCTGTGCAAAGTGGCCGATCTTGTCATAAGGGTTCCGCTCAAGGGAAAGCATATCCTGAATCCAGAAGCCGAGCGGCACGCGCGCATAAGTAAAAGTGCCGCCGAGGATCAGGATCAGGGCGTGTACAAAGATCAGGCCATACAGCAGCGTGGTCAGGGGGAAGCGGCGGTAAGTCATGGTCATGACAGGCAGCGCAATCAAGACGGGCACGACTTCCAGAAGCCATGTAGGCCTGTCATAGGGGCGGATGGCCGAGAGTGCCAGAACAAGTACGAGCAACAATCCCGAAGCAATCAGAGTGTTTTTACGTTGCATGGCTTTTGCTTAAATCGAGTCAGATATCATCGTCAGTCACCAACCTTGCCCCGCAGCGCCTTCAGTTGTCCGCGCTGCGCCTTGCTCTCCAGCCGCCTTGTCTTTGAAGCCCTCGTCGGCCTGGTTGCGGTGCGCTTCCTGGGCGTGATGGCCGCGCTTTCGATCAAGGCCTGCAGCCGCGCAAGGGCATCTTCCCGGTTCTTCTCCTGGCTGCGATAACGCTGCGCCTTGATGATGATAACCCCGTCGCCGGAGATGCGCCGGTCGGTCAGCTGCAGGAGCTTTTCCTTATGGTCATCCGGCAGCGACGACGCATTGATGTCGAAGCGCAGATGGATCGCGGTGGAGACCTTGTTGACGTTCTGCCCGCCCGCACCCTGCGCCCGGATCGCATGCAGCTCGATCTCGGCATCGGGGATGGCGATCAGCCTGGATATTCTCAGCATCGGGCGCGATATGCCTTGAAAGGCTCCCTGGCGGGCGCTATTGCTTCACCAGGGCCTGCTTCAAATACTTCCCGGTCACGCTGTTCTTGTCCTTGGCGATATCCCGCGGCGAGCCTTCGGCGATGATGCGCCCGCCGCCGCCGCCGCCTTCCGGGCCGAGGTCGATCACCCAGTCTGCGGTCTTGACCACGTCGAGATTGTGCTCGATCACCACCACGGTATTGCCCTGGTCGCGCAGCTTGTGGATCACCTTGAGCAGCAGCGCGATATCGTGGAAATGCAGGCCGGTGGTCGGTTCGTCGAGGATATACAGCGTGCGTCCGGTGTCGCGTTTGGATAGCTCCAGCGACAGCTTCACGCGCTGCGCCTCACCGCCGGACAGCGTGGTGGCCGATTGCCCGAGCGTGATATAGCCGAGCCCGACATCGAGCAGCGTCTGCAGCTTGCGTGCGACGATTGGCACTGGCTTGAAGAATTCATATGCCTGCTCCACGGTCATCTGCAGGATCTGGTGGATGTTCCTGCCCTTGTACTGGATCTCCAGTGTCTCGCGGTTGTAGCGCTGGCCGTGGCACACGTCGCACGGCACATACACGTCCGGCAGGAAGTGCATCTCGACCTTGATCACCCCGTCACCCTGGCAGGATTCGCAGCGCCCGCCCTTGACGTTGAACGAGAAGCGCCCCGGCCCGTAGCCTCGTTCGCGCGCCGAGGGCACGCCGGAAAACAGCTCGCGGATCGGCGTGAACAGACCGGTATAGGTGGCCGGGTTGGAGCGCGGGGTGCGCCCGATCGGCGACTGGTCGACGTTGATCACCTTGTCGAAGAATTCCAGCCCACCGATCTCGGCGAACGGCGCGGGTTCGGTGCTGCTGCCGTAGAGGTGCTGTGCCACGGCGGGATACAACGTATCGTTGATCAGCGTGGACTTGCCGGAGCCGGACACGCCGGTGACGCACACCAGCAACCCGACCGGCAGGTTCAGCGTGATGCCTTTCAGGTTGTTACCCGATGCGTTGGTGATGCGCAGCATGCGTTCCGTATCCGGCTTGCGGTATTTCCCCGGTGCGGGAATGCTGCGCTTGCCGGTCAGGTAAGCGCCAGTAAGTGACTGCTTGCTCGCACAGATCTCTTGCGGCGTGCCTTGCGCCACGACCAGCCCGCCGTGCTCGCCTGCGCCCGGCCCCATGTCCACCACATAGTCTGCATGGCGGATCGCCTCTTCGTCGTGCTCGACCACGATCACGCTGTTGCCCATGTCGCGCAGTTTTTTCAGCGTCTGCAACAGGCGGTCATTGTCGCGCTGGTGCAGGCCGATGGACGGCTCGTCGAGCACATACATCACGCCGGTCAGCCCCGAGCCGATCTGCGACGCCAGGCGGATGCGTTGCGCCTCGCCGCCGGACAGCGTCTCGGCTGAGCGTTCCAGCGACAGATAATCCAACCCGACGTTGTTGAGGAAGGTCAGGCGGCTGGCGATCTCCAGCACGATCTTTTCTGCGATCGCCTGTTTCTGGCCTTGCAGCTTCAAGTCCTGGAAGAAAGTCAGCGCCTGCTTCAGTGGCAGCGCGCTGATCTCGTAGAGGTTCATTTCCGCGACGCGCACATGGCGCGCTTCCAGACGCAGGCGCGTGCCCTTGCATTCCGGACAGGGGCAGCTGTTCAGGTATTTCGCCAGCTCTTCCCGTACTGCGGGCGTATCGGTCTCCCGGTAGCGGCGCTCCAGATTGTTGACGATGCCCTCGAACGCATGCTCGCGCAAGACCGGTTTGCCGCGCTCATTGAGGGACTGGAAGACGATCTCGGTCTTGCCGCTGCCATACAGGATCACCTGCTGGATTTTCTCCGGCAGGCTCTCGAAGGATTGTTCTATGTCAAAGCCGTAATGCTTCGCGAGGCTGGCGAGCAACTGGTGGTAGAACTGGTTGCGCCGGTCCCAGCCCTTGATCGCGCCAGAGCTCAGCGACAACTGCGGGAAGGCGACGATGCGCCTGGGGTCGAAGAAGCTGATGTTGCCGAGACCGTCGCACTTGGGGCACGCGCCCATCGGGTTGTTGAACGAGAACAGGCGCGGTTCCAGCTCCGGCAGCGAATAGCTGCAGATCGGGCAGGCGAATTTTGCCGAGAACAGGTGTTCCTTTTCCGTATCCATCTCCACCGCCAGCGCGCGTCCGTCGGCGTGGCGCAGTGCGGTCTCGAACGATTCGGCCAGGCGCTGCTTGGCGTCACTGCCGATCTTGAGACGATCCACCACGATCTCGACAGTGTGCTTCCGGTTCTTCTCCAGCTTCGGCAGGGCATCGATCTCGTACACCTTGCCGTTGATGCGCAGCCGCGTGAAACCCTGTGCGCGCAGCTCGTCGAACAGGTCCAATTGCTCGCCCTTGCGCTCCACGACCAATGGGGAAAGGATCATGATGCGCGTGCCTTCCGGCAGGTTCAGCACATGATCCACCATCTGCCCGACGCTCTGCGCCTGCAGCACCAGACCGTGCTGCGGGCAATACGGGTCACCGGCGCGCGCGAACAGCAGGCGCAGGTAGTCGTGGATCTCGGTGACGGTGCCGACCGTGGAGCGCGGGTTGTGCGAGGTGGCCTTCTGCTCGATGGCGATGGCCGGGGAGAGTCCCTCGATCAGGTCCACGTCCGGCTTTTCCATCAACTGCAGGAACTGCCGCGCGTAGGCCGACAGTGACTCCACATAGCGGCGCTGCCCCTCGGCATACAGGGTGTCGAAGGCGAGCGAGGACTTGCCCGAGCCGGACAGCCCGGTGATCACCACCAGCTTGTGACGCGGCAGGTCGAGGTTGATGTTCTTCAGGTTGTGGGTGCGTGCCCCCCGTATCTTGATGCTTTCCATGCTGGCTAGAAGTAGTAAAGGCGACCTGCTAATATACGCGACTTTTTTGCCTTTCCAAAACCATCCATGCAACCCGTGACACATACCATGACCGCGACCGAGCGCCGCGCCAGCTTCGGCCTGGCGAGCATTTACGGTTTGCGCATGTTCGGCCTGTTCATCATCCTGCCGGTTTTTGCGCTGTATGCCGAGCATCTGCCGGGCGGTGAGAGTCACTTGCTGATGGGCATCGCACTCGGCGCCTACGGGCTGACCCAGGCGGTTCTGCAAATCCCCGCCGGCTGGATGTCCGACCGCTACGGGCGCAAACCGATCATTTACGGGGGGCTGCTGGTGTTCGCGCTGGGCAGTTTCATCGCCGCTTGCGCGAGCGACATTTACTGGGTCATCGTCGGGCGCGCCATTCAGGGCGCGGGCGCAATCAATGCGGCAGTGATGGCGCTCACCGCAGACCTCACGCGCGAGGAAGTGCGCACCAGGGCCATGGCGCTGATCGGCATGACCATCGGCGTCACTTTCTCCCTGTCGCTGATCCTGTCCCCGCTGCTCGGCGGCATGCTTGGCGTGCCCGGCATCTTTGCCATGACCGGCACGCTGGCCCTGCTGGCCCTGCTGGTGGTGCGCTTCGTGATCCCCGCTCCGGCGATCACGCGCTTCCACAGCGACACCGAGGCGAGCAGCAAACGCTTCGGCGAGGTGCTGCGCAACAAGGACCTGCTGCGCCTCGACCTCGGCATCTTCACGGTGCACGCGGTCCTGATGTCCGTGTTCATGCAAGTGCCTTTCCTGCTGCGGGACAACGGGCTGGAGGTTTCGCAGCACTGGAAGATCTATCTGTTGGTGATGTTCGCGGGCTTTGTGCTGATGCTGCCGCTCATCGTCATCGCGGAAAAGCAGAACAGGATGAAACAGGTCTTCATGCTGTCAATCGCGCTGGCGGCATGCGCGCAGGCCGCGCTGCTGTTCATGCAACACAGCCTGTGGGGCGTGACTGCAGCATTGCTGCTATTCTTTGCCGCATTCAACGTGCTGGAAGCCAAGCTGCCCTCGCTGATCAGTATAATTTCCCCGCTGACCGCCCGGGGGACGGCCATGGGCGTATACAGCAGCGTGCAATTCCTCGGTGCATTCTTCGGCGCCGCGGTGGGCGGCGCGCTGATGCAGTATGTCGGCGGCAATGCCGTGTTTGTGTTCGGTATCGCATTGCTGTTATTGTGGCTGGCGGTCGCGGCCGGGATGCAATCTCCGGCAGCGGTATATACCAGGCTGTATCATTTGCCGGAAATGGATGATGCCGCCGCATTGGAATTGCGCCGCCGCCTCGCGCAACTTTCCGGGGTGCGCGAGGTTATGGTGGTCGCAGCGGAGCGCATGGTCTGCCTCAAGGTGGACAGACATGGGTTTGACGAGGCAGCGGTGGGACAACTTGTGATGAAAGGAGCATGACATGTCGGTGAACAAAGTGATTCTGGTAGGCCGTCTGGGCAAAGACCCGGAAACCCGCTACATGACCAACGGCGAGGCCGTGACCAACGCCACGCTGGCGACTTCGGAAACCTGGAAGGACAAGAGCGGCGAGAAACAGGAAAAGACCGAGTGGCATAACCTGGTGTTCTACCGCCGCCTCGCCGAGATCGCCGGGGAGTATCTCAAGAAAGGCTCGCAGATATACGTCGAGGGCAAGCTGCAGACGCGCAAGTGGCAGACCAAGGAAGGGCAGGATCGCTACACCACCGAGATCATCGTCAACGAAATGACCATGCTGGGCGGGAAATCGTCGGGCGGTGGCAGTTTCGAGGTGGTGGAGAGCAAACCGGCCGCCTCCCCGTCCGGCAACGCCGCGGCTCCCGCCAAGGCTGCACCGGCTGCCAAGGGCGGTTTCGATAACTTCGACGACGATATTCCCTTCTAGCAGCTACCTATAGCTATTGTGTAAATATAGCCCAGTCTATCCTTGTATAGACTGGGTTTTTTGTTGTTTACAGATTTTTTGTGCTCTGGTATTGTTCGTTAATATGAGATACCTTAAATAAATGTAAATAATGTCAGGTTGCTACAGAGTTACAACCATCGTCACGTCGTCAGGTGAGCGCCTGCCTATGCTTCTGGGTGTGGATGGCTTGCCCATGTTCGAACCAACGGTCTTTGCGTTGTCCGAGATACGCGCAAGGAATCGGGCGTCCAATACCATCGAAAGCTACCTGAGATCAGTGATGGTCCTGTTGCTGTTCCTTGGGTTGAGAAAGATTGATCTTCCGGCTAGGTTGGATGAAGGTCGATTGTTATCCCCTGGCGAAATAGAGGAGTTAACTCGAATTTGCCGTCTGCCTATGGAGCGGATTCAAGCAATGCGTGACGATGGAGAGAGTCAATCGGTAAAGGTTGCTCCAGTAGTCGTTTCGCTGGAGAAGCTCAGGATGCGGTCATCAGGGGTGCCTGATTCGGAGGTTAGCCCGGTAGCGGCGGCAACAAGGCTCAGGAATATCCGCGACTACCTAAAATGGCTTGGTTCAAATCGCATGTCCAGACATGGGGTTAATGTCGTGCTTAGGAGTTACTTGGCTTCATCAGTTCAGCAGATGGTGGATGCTATAGATGCCCGTCTACCTTCAGATGGCCATTATTTGATTGAACAGCGTGAAGGGCTTGCGCCGGAAGTGGTCGATCGTATTCTGAAGGTGGTTGATCCTCAGTCCGCAAGTAATCCATGGCACGATGAGCACTGCCGATATCGCAATGAACTTATCATTCTGTGGCTGCTTTATCTGGGACTGCGGAAGGGAGAGTTGCTCAACATTCGTATCAGCGACATCGACTTCAGACAAAGTACAGTAACTGTTGCGCGTCGTGCAGATGACATCTCAGATCCAAGAAGGAATCAGCCAAAAGTAAAAACACGAGGAAGAGAAATTCCGCTTTCCTCTGCGTTGCTCGACAAGACAAACGCTTACATCATGAACCAGCGTTCAGGCATTCGTGGTGCGAGAAAACATGACTTCCTTTTTGTCTCCGGAGATAAGGGGCAGCCAATGTCGGTTCCCTCTTTGGCCAAGCTATTCAATGTGCTGCGCAGCAAATGCCCTGATCTGCCAAGAAATATCTTCCCGCATATTTTTCGACATACTTGGAATGACCGGTTCTCCGAAGAAATGGATGTGAAGAGAGTTGGGGCGGAGACAGAAAAGAAGACGCGCTCGTTTCTGATGGGCTGGTCTGAAACATCAGGTACTGCGGCGATATATACGCGCCGCCACATAAAAAAGAAGGCGGCAAAAGCATCGCTAAAGCTACAGGAAGGTTTGATGAGCGTGGAGAATAAAGATGAATAAGTTATTACCTGTTCAGGCTATCTCCAATAATTCCTATGAATTGCCTGCGGAGGTTAGAACGCTAAATGGTGCAAAGTTCGATCCGCGATCAGATAAATGGTCATATCGTGATAGCTCAACAACCGTGAAATTGGATTTTGGTCGGCTGAATGCAACGACAGATTTCATTTACTCAGCAAAAATAGCACTGGTATGGTATGCAGAAAACAAGTCCCCAAAACATATGATGAATATGTTCGAGCGATTCGTTCATTTGTCTAAAAGTATGAGGTTGGAGGGGCGTGCGATTTCTCAAGTTACAAGCAATGATTTGCTGAACTACAAAGCATTACTGTCAAAAGCCACTTCCTGGTACCTTGGGAGTCTATCTGGCTTCTTTCAAAAGTGGCACAGCCTTGGTCTGCCAGGCGTTACCGATGACGCTGTTGCGCTTCTTAAGCAGCTGCGCATTAAAGGGAATCAAAAGGGCGAAGCAGTTCTTACGATGGATCCAGAAAATGGCCCTTATACAGACATTGAGCTGGGTGCTATCCGATCTGCTCTTGAAGCCGCTTATGAAAGTAATGACATATCGCTTGGAGACTACCTTTTAGTGTGGCTATTCATGGCTCTTGGCCAACGTCCGATTCAGTACGCAGCTCTGAAGGTGTGCGATGTCGGGATGGAAGAGGCGAAGGATGGAACGACAATGTATACGCTACGAGTTCCTCGGGCTAAGCAGCGTGGCAGGCTTTCTCGTGAGCTATTTAGTCAAAGGATCCTGATTCCTCAAATCGGAGACAAGCTTGTCCAATATGCCAATGGGGTGCGTTCAGATTTTTCAGCCATACTTGCAGATTCTAACCAGGCTCCTTTGTTTCCTGCAAAAGGCTCTCGTCAAAACGAGCCGGATGGCTTTGAACATCACAGAACGTCACCGTCACTGGCTTCAACGTTAGAAGGCGTATTGAACAAGTTGAATGTTTTGTCAGAACGTACTGGCGAACAGCTTCATGTTACTGCAACAAGGTTTAGGCGTACGGTTGGGACACGCGCTGCCGAAGAAGGGCATGGTGAGCTGGTAATCGCAGAATTGCTGGACCATACAGATACCCAGAATGTGGGAGTTTATGTCCAGGCTACCCCGGAGATCGTCAAGCGCATTGACAAGGCAGTGGCAATGCATATGGCTCCGCTTGCGCAGGCTTTCGCGGGCGTTATCATCAGTGACGAGTCAGAGGCAACCAGGAAGAATGACCCAACAAGCCGCATCTGCGATCCAAAGTTCGAGCCATCGATGAAACCTATGGGGAATTGCGGAAAGCATGGTTTTTGCGATTCTCTAGCTCCAATTGCATGTTACACCTGCCGTAGTTTTGAGCCTTGGCTTGATGGTCCCCATGAGGCGGTTCTCAACCACCTCATAGCTGAACGTGATCGATTGATGGCCGGAAGCGATGTGCGCATTGCCTCAATTAACGATAGAACGATTCTGGCTGTTGCCGGAGTGGTACGACGTTGTGAGGAAATACGGGAGGAAGTTAAGGAGAGTCTAAATTGTCTGACTTGATTATATTCAGGCCAAAAGCTGAGCTAGATGCGGCGGGCAATCTGGAAGGCTTCATCGATTCCTGTCGCAATGATCTGACCATATTCGGTGCCGACTTGCCCTTTGACCAGAATTCTTGGGATGTAACTGACTGGGTCGAGCTTAAGGGGCATGGAAGCAAGCGCCATAGACTTGTATTTAGCAATCTGGCGACGGTAAATGACAAGAATCCTTTGCCGATGGCGGAGCCTTTTCTTTCCTTCGCAAAGGGCTATTTCCGATATATGCAAGGATACCGTCCGAGCAAGATTACTGGGTTTAGGCTGGCGGCACTTAGGGCTTTAGAGGCAGCGCTCGTCGAGATGACGGGTGAATCGAATCCTATCTTGACGGATGCTTCTGTCCTTAATCGTGCTGCCCAGCTTGTCGCTGAAAAATATTCAGATGCTGCAGCCTACAGGATCGGAGGCCAGCTGGAAATGCTTGCCGTATTCATGTCAGAGCATAAGCTGACCATGGTTCCTGTGAATTGGCGCAGCCATATCACGCGACCTGGAGATGCGGTCAGGGTGGGCAAGGAATTCGATGAGCGCCGCAAGGAAAAGATGCCTTCGCAAGCGGCTTTGGGTGCACTGCCTGAAGTGTATCGAATGGCGACCGAGCCGGTTGATGTGATCGTTAGTTCAGTAGCGGCAATATTGTGCGCATCCCCTGATCGCATTAGCGAGGTTTTAATGCTTCCGGTTGATTGCGAGGTATGGCAAAAGGATCGACATACCGGAAAGGATGTATATGGATTACGGTGGTGGCCAGCCAAAGGTGCGGATCCGATGGTCAAATGGATTATTCCATCGATGGTTGGGGTTGTTCAGGAGGCCATTTGCAAGATCAGGAAGCTGACCGACGAAGCTAGACAAGTAGCAAAATGGTACGAAGATCATCCGGGATCGCTCTATCTCGCGAAAGGGTTGGAGCACCTTCGTGGGCAGGTTTTTTTGTCATTAGATGAGTTGGCAGATGTGATTGGCCTTGCTGATGGCGCTTCGGCAAATTCATGGTGCAAGTTATTCAAGATAAAAACTACCAGGGAACGAGGAATACGCATGGTGACGTTTGCTGATGTTCAGAATGCTGTAATTTCAATGTTGCCGAATGGATTCCCAATACTCAATCGGACGAATGCTCTGAAATACAGCGATGCTTTGTTTGTCGTCCGAAGTAATGAGCTCCATCAGCAGCGAGGCGCTTACAAGTGTACGGTGGAAGCTGTTTCATTAGGTCAAATTAGTACGGGACTCGGTTCGAGAGTTGCGCACGGATTTCCCTCTATCTTTTCAAGATTTGGATTTACCGAGCCAGATGGAAGTCCGATCAAGGTAACTACGCACCAGTTCAGGCATTACCTGAATACGCTTGCCCAATCTGGCGGCATGAGTCAACTTGATATTGCCAAATGGTCTGGGCGAAAGGATATTCGCCAGAATGCCGCTTATGACCATGTTACGCCGGGACAGATGGTCCAGAAAATCCGAGATGCTATTGGTAATGACAGTACCGTATTTGGCCCCATAGCCGAGCTATCAAAGAAAACGCTTATTCCCAGAGATGAATTCGCACGACTAGTTGTACCTACTGCGCACACGACTGATCTTGGGTATTGCGTCCATGACTATACGATGTCGCCCTGTCAGTTACACAGGGACTGTATTCATTGTACCGACTTGATTTGCGTTAAGGGTGACGAAGAGAAAGAGCGACGTCTGCGTCAGCAGCTTGAGGAGGCGCGAGATCTATTGCGCCGGGCAGAGGAAGCCTCGAAAGATGGGTATTACGGTAGTGATCGTTGGCTGGAACACCACTCGTCGATCGTAGAGCGACTGTCACAGCTCTGCTCCATCATAGATGACCCTAAAGTGCCGAGAGGTGCAGTGATACAACTGTCTCCACCGAAAGCAGTTGTGCAGCAAGTTGCTACGCAGCGCAAGTTAGAGTCGGTGGAGGGCGCGAGACATGCATCGGCCTCTCAGTCGATGACTCCGATCTCAATGGGAGAGTGACATGGCGCAGAAAAGAGCCAAAAACCTTAATGATGCAGGCATAAAACAAATCGTTGAGATTCTTGATGGTTGGTCTGGAAAATTAACTTGGGAGCTTTTGATTGATGCCATCGAGCTACGCATGCATTGCCGATATACTCGCCAGACTTTGCATAAGCATGAACGTATTTACAATGCCTTTGAGCTTCGCAAGAAAGGTATTACCGATGGTGACGGGGAAATACGAACTGTTCGCTCTCCTGAGTTGCAAAAGGCATTGGAGCGAATAGCAAGATTGGAAGTTGAGAACAAGCGTTTAGAGTCCGAAAACGAGAAACTCTTAGAGCAATTTGCTCGTTGAATCGCCCCCGAATTAGTAGACACCTTTCAGCCTAAAATCAGGGCTACAAAGGAGGTGTTTATGAGCAGCAAGCGTTATCCAGAAGAATTCAAGATCGAGGCAGTCAAACAGATCACCGAGAAGCGTTATCCAATCG
>JBGARW010000024.1:0-26203 GCA_044230015.1 Gallionella sp.
GGAGGGAATCATCGTGGGAAGCAAAGACAAGAAAAAAGAATCAAAGGGCAAAAAACCGCAACCCAAACCGGCGCCGGTACGAAAATAGCTCTATGGGGTGAGGCAGCCTGCCTGAAGCATCGGCTGGCCGGATTCTGGACATGAGGCGGAAGAGCACAAATTCCGGCATACCGAATGATGATTCACCAGGTGCTTCTCATCCTGCCGGAACGCCGTTCCTTGGATTCAAGGGGAAGCCGGCGCCTTTGAAAGTTTTCCCTTGCCGCCTTTTTGCAGCGCAACAAATTCGCGCGCCTGCTGAATCCCGTCGCGAATCATTTGCAGATCGGGAGTATCCGGCGGGAGCAGATCGACCAGTTTCGTCCAGTGCGTGATGGCCGCGGCATAGTCGCCACGCTCCATCGCCGCAGAGCCGGACAATGCCAATGCCATGGTGTTGTTGCCGTCCAGCTCCAGCGCCCTGTCGAGGAATCTGGTCGGTTCGCCCACCAGTGACTGGTTGTTGGTCATCGCATAGACATCGGCGTAACTCGCCCATACCTGCGCCTCGTCGGGCACCAGCTTGACCAATTGCCCATAGGCGCGCACCGCGTCCGGAAAACGCTGCAGTTCAGCATAGGAGCGCGCCAGTACCACCCATCCGTCCGGATTTTCCGGCTGCTGTTCCAGCTTCTTTTCCAGTTCCTGCAGCTTGGCTTCGGAGCGGATGATGCCGAAATCGCCCGCCATACCGGCATCCTGTTGCTGCAGAAGCGCCTTGGGATCGCCCAGCACGAGATAGAGCGGCACGCTGAACAACGGCAACAGTATCGCCAGCACGATCGCCAATGTTCTGGCGGAATGGCGCGGCGGCCTGGTTGGCTGTTCGGTAGTTTCAACTTCCTCAAGCAAACGCGCCTGCAATTCACGTTTACCCTGTTCGTAGGCATCCGCCGTCAACAGGCCGTCGCGCAGATCGGCCTCGAGCTCCGCCGATTGGTCGCGCAGGATCTCCAGATTGGCGGCATCGCGCTGAACCTCGTTGGCTCCACC
The DNA here is from genome assembly GCA_044230015.1 of Gallionella sp. GTDB lineage: Bacteria > Pseudomonadota > Gammaproteobacteria > Burkholderiales > Gallionellaceae > Gallionella. The sequence continues at coordinate 1,033 of JBGARW010000024.1, forward strand.
GGCATCATTGCCGCCGGTGCTGCGCCACAGGGGCAACACCACGAACGGCAGGGCCACAATCAGTAACACTGCGCAGATTATCCAGAATAAGGTCATGCTTGCGGGTCTTTCGGTTGATTCGGCGATGCCGGCGTCTCGTTCAATAATTCAGCGGCACGCTGTGCGTCTGCATCGGACAGCTCGACTTCCGCAATCTGGTTCTTGCGCCTGCGTAACTGATAAACCAGCACACCGATTCCCATCAGCAGCAATACGAATGGGCCGTACCAGAGAACCAGCGTGGATTTTTTCACCGGCGGGTCATACAACACGAAATCGCCATAACGGGAAACCAGATAATCGATTATCTCCTGATCGCTCAAGCCCTTCTGCATCTGCTCACGCACTTCGCGGCGCAAGTCTTCGGCGAGATCGGCATGCGAGCTGGCCAGAGATTCGTTCTGGCAAACCAGGCAACGCAGATTCTCCGCCAGACCGATCATGCGTTTTTCCAGCACCGGGTCGGCGGCCATGTCCTGTGCTTCACCGGCATGTGAGAAGGCGGGCAGCAGGCACACCAGCAATATCAGCAAGTGCCTCATTTGGCTTGCAGCTCCCTGACCAGCGGAAGGATGTTCTCGTCCAGGATCTTCGGTGTCACCGCACCGATGTGTTTGTGCTGAATGACGCCCTGCTTGTCGATCACATAGGTTTCCGGCACGCCATACACGCCGTAATCGATGCCGACACGGCCTTCGGCATCGGACACGACCAGTGCATAAGGATTGCCATGCTTGCGCAGCCATGCCTCCCCGTCTTCGCGCTTGTCCTTGTAGTCCATCCCGTAGATCGGCACGAGGTTCTGGCGCGACAATTCCATGAATACCGGATGCTCGCTCTCGCAGGCCGTGCACCATGACGCCCATACGTTGAACAGCCATACCTTGCCCTGCATGTCCTGTGGGGAAAGTTGCTTGGACGGCTCATGCAATTGCGGCAGCGTAAACACGGGTGCCGGCTTGCCGACCAGTGGAGATGGAACCTCGCGCGGATTCAACTCCAGCCCGACATACATGAACGTCGCCACGATCAGGAAAACCACGAACGGAAGTATGAAACGCATCATGATTGTTTACCCCCAGTCGCCAATATATCGCCTGTGCCGCTGTTGTCTCCCGCCACCAGCTTCCCGAACCCCGCCTTCCGGTGCAGACGGTAGCGGCGGTCGCTGATCGCCAGCACGCCACCCAGCGCCATCAACAGGCACCCCGCCCAGATCCAGTCCACAAACGGCTTGATATAGACACGCACCGCCCATGCCCCCTTGCTGTCCGGTATCGGCTCGCCCAGCGATACGTACAGATCGCCAAGAAAGCCGGTGTCGATCGCCGCTTCGGTCATCGGCATGCCGGACACGTTGTATTGGCGCTTTTCCGGGTACAACTCGGTGACCAGCTTGCCATTCCTGCTGATCGAAATGCGCCCTTGCCCGGCCACATAATTCGGGCCTTCTGTTTCCGTGACGCCGTTGAAACGGAATTCATAGCCGCCCGCCTGCACCGTGTCGCCGAGATCCATGCGCACATCGCGCTCGGTTTCGTAGCCCTTCACCAGCGTCACACCGATGATGAACACCGCCACGCCGAGGTGGGCGAACTGCATGCCGTAATAGCTCAACGATTGGCCGCGCATGCGCTGCATGAAGTTACCGCGCCCGGCCAGGCGCTCGCGCAGGCTCAGCAGTACCGAGGCGACGATCCAGAACGCCAGTAGCAGCCCCAACGCGATCATGGCAGTCCATTTACCCATGGCCAGCGGCAACAGCAATGCGGCCAACAATGCGCCGGCAAACGCCCAGCGCACACGCCGGGCCAGTTCCGGTGCGGAGAAGTTCTTCCAGCGCGCCAGCGGGCCCAGCCCCATCATCAGCACCATCGGTGCCATCAGCGGCACAAATACCGCGTGGAAATACGGCGGGCCGACCGACAATTTGCCCTGACCGAGCGCGTCCATGAACAGCGGATACAGTGTGCCGATGAATACCGATGCCGCAGCAACCGACAACAGCACGTTATTCGACAGAAGTAGCGATTCACGCGACAGCAGGTCGAACTTCCCGCCCAGGCCGATCTTCGGTGCGCGCCACGCGAACAGCAGCAGCGATGCGCCGATCACGATCACCAGGAAGGACAGGATGAAGATGCCACGCTTGGGATCGGTGGCAAACGCATGCACCGAGGTCAGCACGCCGGAACGCACCAGGAATGTGCCCATCAGGCTCAGGGAGAATGCCGCGATGGCCAGCAGCACCGTCCAGCTCTTGAATGCGCCGCGCTTTTCGGTCACCGCCAGCGAATGGATCAGTGCGGTGCCGACCAGCCATGGCATGAACGAGGCGTTCTCCACAGGATCCCAGAACCACCAGCCGCCCCAGCCCAATTCGTAATAGGCCCACCAGCTGCCCAGCGCGATGCCGCCGGTCATGAACACCCATGCCACGGTCGTCCAGGGGCGCGACCAGCGCGCCCAAGTGGCATCCAGTTTCCCGCCCAGCAGGGCGGCGATGGCGAAGGCAAACGCCACGGAGAAACCCACATACCCCATGTACAGCAACGGCGGATGCAGCACCAGACCGGGATCCTGCAGCAGCGGATTCAGGTCGCGCCCGTCGGCCGCGGCGGGCAACAGGCGATCGAACGGATTCGAAGTGAACAGCATGAACAGCAGGAAGCCCACCGCGACCAGCCCCATGACGCCCAGCACGCGCGCCACCATCTCTTCGGGCAGGTGCCTGCTGTACACGGCAACGGCCAGCACCCATGCGGACAGGATGAACACCCACAGCAACAGCGAACCCTCGTGCCCGCCCCACACGGCGGCGATACGGTAAACGACGGGGAGCTGGGAATTGGAATGCTGCGCGACGTACAGCACGGAGAAATCGTTGACGACGAATGCGTAAGTCAGACAGGCGAACGCGATGGCGATCAACACGAACTGGCCGTATGCCAGCGGACGCGCAGCGCCCATCAACACCGCATCGTCGCGCGCCGCACCGATGATCGGCAGCATGCCGAGACATGCCACCAGAAACAACGAGACGATCAAAGCGAAATGGCCAACTTCTGGAATCATGCTGAAGCTTTCGGGATCATTTGGCGGCAGGCGCCGCAGGTGTACTTGCCGGAGTCGCCGCAACGGCGGAAGCATTTGCGGCCTCGGCTTTCTTTAACGCGTCGGCGGCCTCGGGCGGCATATAGTTCTCATCGTGCTTGGCGAGCACCTCGTCGGCACGCATCACACCGTCGGCCTCGACCTTGCCTTGTGCGACCACGCCTTTGCCTTCCTTGAACAGATCCGGCAGGATGCCCTTGTAAACGACCGGTATGCTTTTGTGCCTGTCGGTGATCACGAAGTTCACCGACAGGCCGTCCGCTTCGCGCCTCACGCTGCCTTCTTCGACCAGGCCGCCGATGCGGAAGCTTTTACCGTGCGGCGCCTCATTGTTGAATACCTGGGTCGGAGTGAAATACAGGCTGACGTTCTTGTCCAGCGCATTCAGCACCAGGCCGACGACCATTGCCAATGCGGCGACGGCAACCACGATAAACACGAATCTTTTCTGGCGCGGCTTCATCTCAGTCATTGTCCTCAGCTTCTTCTTGTGCCTCGCGCATCAGGCGCACCTGCCGCAAGGTGATCTTTCTCTTGTGCATCACCATCGCGATCTCGATCGCAAAGATGAGGAATGCAATGGCATACGAACCCAGCCAAACATAGGCGAGCGGGTTTTCCCGCATCCAGATATCCAGACTGTTCATGACCGCACCTCCGACAATTCGTTGATCCAGGTGGTGTTCCTCTCACGTTCCAGGATGATGCTGCGCACGCGCGCCAGCACCACTGCAACGGCATACAGCCAGCAGGCCGCCAGCACGATGAACATGGCCTGCTGCATCGCGACATGCATGCTGGTGCCGCTGAACTTGATGGTCGATCCCTGATGGAGGGTATTCCACCACTTCACCGAGAAATAGATGATCGGCACGTTCACCGAACCCACGATCGCCAGCAGCGCGCTGGCGCGGTCGGCACGGCGCGGGTCGTCGATCGACGCATGCAGGGCGATGAAACCCAGATACAGGAACAGCAGGATGAGTTCTGAGGTCAGGCGTGCATCCCAGACCCACCATGCGCCCCACATCGGCTTGCCCCACAATGCGCCGGTCCATAGCGAGACAAAGGCGAACAACGCGCCGGTGGGCGCGATGGCAGTGGCCATCATGGCCGACAGGCGGGTATTGAAAACCAGTCCCAGCGCCGCATAACCCGCCATGACCAGATAAAGGAACATGGACAGGATGGAAGCGGGCACATGGATGAAGATGATGCGGTAGAACTCGCCCTGCTGGTAATCGACCGGCGCGACCGCAAAGCCGATGTACAAGCCGACGACGAACAATATCGCGGAAGAGAACGCGAACCACGGGATCAGCTTCCCGGCCAGGCCGTAGAAGGTGGTTGGAGCGGAATATTTGAACCAGTTGATCGCCAAATCGTTTACTCCATCGAAATACGTAACGCTTGCGCCGTCACCCACGGGGTGAACACCAGCGCCAACAGCAGCAGCGCGCCCAACAGGGACAGGTGCGACACCGCGCTCAAACCTGTCGAAACCGCCTCGACTGCACCGGCGCCGAAGATCAGTACCGGGATGCACAACGGCAACACCAGCAGCGACAACAGCACCCCTCCGCCGCGCAAGCCCAGCGTCAACGCCGCGCCGATCGCGCCGACCATGCTCAATACCGGCGTCCCCAACAACAGGCCGATGATCAATACGCCCAGCGCCTGCGCCGACATGTCGAACTGCAAGCCCAGCACGGGCGCCATCAGCACCAGCGGCAAACCGGACACCATCCAGTGCGCCGCCATCTTGCCCAGCACCAGCACGGACAGCGACTGCGGGGCCAGCATCATCTGTTCCAGCGTGCCATCCAGATAATCGGCGGAGAACAGGCGCCCCAGCGACAGCATCGAGGACAGCAGCGCCGCCACCCACAACACTCCCGCAGCCATCTTGCGCAGCATATCCATTTCCGGTCCGACGCCCAGCGGGAACAGGCTGACCACCATCACGAAAAAGATCAGCGTGGTGAGCACATCGGCACGGCGACGCATCGCCAGCACCAGATCACGCCGTATCACCAGCGCCAGCAAACCGGGCAAGGTGGATCTTTTCATGGCCGTGTGACCCTCATGCCCGCCGCCGTCATGACAACGACAGGTTGCGCATTTCCACCCCCGCCACTTGCAGCGGCTGGTGCGTGGTGAAGACCACCATCCCCCGCCGCGCCAGATGCTCCGCAACCAGTTCCTGAACCAGCGCCACGGCTCCGACATCCAGTGCGGTCAAAGGTTCATCCAGTATCCACAGCCTGGCATCGCTGACCAGCAAGCGTGCCAGCGCCACGCGCCGCCGCTGGCCTTGTGAAAGCACCTTGGTCGGCAACTTCTCGCGGCCGCGCAGGCCCATGCGGCGCAATGCGGCCAGGGCTTCCTTCTCATCAAGTTCGATTCCCGAAAGGCCGGCCGAAATGCGCAAGTTCTCCAGCGCGCTCAACTCATCCTTGATGGCATTCAAATGCCCGAGATACAGCACTTCGGCGTAATAATCCTCATCAAGGTCACAGGTGTTCGCGCCACACCAGGTGATCGCTCCCTCGTCCGGCATCATGAAGCCGCACAAGGTGCGCAACAGGCTGGTTTTTCCGCTGCCGTTCGCCCCTTGCACTTGCATGATCTGCCCGGGATGCAAGGCAAAGCTCAATCCGGAGAACAGGCGATGATCGCCGCGGCTGCATGCAAGATCGCTGATTTCCAGCATGAATGGGAAAACCCGAAGTTGAACAGCGCCGGATTATATACGATGGCTCCTCTAAAAACCTACCGCACGACTCGATTCCACCGTCACATTCAGGGTTTTCGGGACATTCCCTGCGAACATCAGGGTCGCCGTCATTCTCTACGTTCATGCCAATTGAGGTAAACTCGAAGACCGCAAATCAGGATGCGCATGGGATGGGAAGCGGCAGGTTTAACCCTGTACCAGAGTTTGGCCGGAAGCCAAATCAAGCTATCATTGGCAACGTAATTCAACAGTTCGCAGGAGCGGAAGGCAGATTTTATGAGTTCACGAGTTTCATTGAGGGATATCCCCAGGAAGAATATCTTCCGGAAGGGTGATGTTTTTGTGCTTTTTGGCGAGCTGTTTGGCCGAGGCTATGCCAACGGGCTGATCGACGAGGCTCGCAAGGCAGGCATGACGATCATCGGCATCACCGTCGGCCGCCGCGACGAGAACAACGCCTTGCGCGCGCTGACCGGCGAGGAACTTGCCCAGGCCGAGGCCAATCTCGGAGGGCGTATCATCAATGCCCCCCTGATGGCAGGGTTCGACCTGGACGCACCCGCCGGCGAACCGACACCCACGGACCTTCTTGGCGGCATGACCCTGAAGAGTTGGCAGGACGACAAGCTCGATTGGCGGCATATCGAGAAGTGCCGCGAAGCGGGTGTGCGGCGTTTCAGGAATTCACTGGCACGGGTGATGTCCGAGCTGGATGGCATGGTTCCGGACGGCAGCAATGTTTTCTTCGCCCATACCATGGCCGGTGGCATCCCCAAGGTGAAGGTCTTCCTGGCTATCGCGAACCGGATCTACAAAGGCCAGGGCGAGCGCTTCATGTCTTCGCGGGCACTGCTCGACAGCGACCTCGGCAAACTGATCATGATGAATTTCGACGAGGTCACCGCCAACACTTTCCAGTACCTGATCGAGGACAGTGCCGCAATACGGTCACGAGTGGAAAGAACCGGGGGACAGGTACGCTATACGGCCTATGGCTATCATGGCACCGAGATCCTCATCGACGACGATTACCAATGGCAGACCTACACCAGCTACACCCAGGGCTATGCCAAGATGCGCCTCGAGCGTGTTGCCGAATCGGCCTGGGCTACCGGGATCAAGGCGACGGTGTACAACTGCCCCGAGATACGCACCAATTCTTCCGACATCTTCGTCGGTGTCGAACTCTCCCTGTTCCCCCTGCTGCAGGCATTGAAGCGGGAGAATGGCGGCGCCTGGGCCGAGTCGCAATGGCAGGCTTGCCGCGCATTGTTGCAGGAGGGCTCCACACTGGAAGGCCTGTTGCAGAAGATCAACGATTACAATGCAAGCGAGGTCATGAAAGGCTTCCGCAATTTCGAGGCCTGGCCGATGGATAACACCCGGGATCTGGCCGATCTGATGATCGGCACTTCGGACGAGATCATCCAGATGCACAAGGACCGCAAAGCGCTGGTGACCGATCTATTGAGCGCCCTTGTGCTGGATGGAACCGGACAGTTGATGTTTTACGAGACCTCCGATCCCGCTGCCCCTGTGATCTGGCTGAATCACGACATCATCGCGAAACAGCTCATCGAGAGGCACTGCGAGCAGAGGCATTCCGGAGAACAGTAGCGGGCGGCTTCGATGCTGTCGCCCTGGATCGGGCTGATGAGACATGGCCGCCCCCAGACAGGAACGCCACCCGAAGGTGGCGTCTTGTCGTCATGCCGTGCAACGATCAGTGCCTTGCGGCTTAATTCTCTGATGCCTTTTCCGGCAAGGTCACCTTGATGGTCGCCTGCTGCCTGGCGTCTGCCAGATAAGCCCTGAACATCTCTTCGCCTGTCAGTTGGCGCAGCTTCTGTGCATAGCCGGCACGCTTCGCATCGTCCAGCCTGCCGCCTTCCCTGACTTCATCTATGCGCACCAGCAGATAACCGTTCTGCGGCATTTCCGCCCCGACATACTGCGGCAACCTGGCTGCATCGGCCTGGAATATCTTTCGTACCAGCCCCTTATCGAGCGAGCCATGCTGTGCGCGGCTGACAGCCTGGGCAGCAGTCCAGTTCAGCGCAGGCTTATCACCACGCTGCAATTGCTCCAGCAGCGCCTTGCCCTGCCTGACGGCCAGTTCAGATGCCTGTTGATGCAGCAACTTCTGGCGGATCGTTTCCTGCACTTCACCCAATGCGCGCGTGGCGGCAGGCCTGTGTTCCAGAACTCGCGCGGCGACCAGCGTATTGGGCGCCACTTCGATCGCTGCGGTATTGCGCTTGTTTTTTACGGTTTCGTCGGTAAAAACCGCCTGCAACATCTTTTCCGTCCATGGCTCGCTTGCAGCCGCGCCCTTGACCAGCCACCCGCTCTGTTCGATCTTCACACCGGCCAGATCGGCCGCCGGCTTCAGGGTATCGCTCTGCTCATAAACGGTATTGCTGAATCTTTCCGCCAGCTCGGCAAACAGGTCGGCAGCTTTTTGCTGGCGCAGCTTATTGACGATGCCTTCGCGCGCCTCGTCAAAGGGCAACAGCCTGGCGGGTTTGACCGCCAGCAACTTGATAATGTGATAGCCGAAATCCGATCTCACCAGCCCGCTGACCTCACCCTGCCCAAGCGCGAAGGCGGCGTCCTCGAACGGCTTGACCATCATGCCGCGTGCAAAGAACCCCAGGCTGCCGCCATTTGCCGCGGAGCCGGGGTCTTGCGAATTTCGCCTCGCCAGATCGGCAAATCCGGCGGGATCCTTCGCGGCCTGCTGCTGCAACTGCCCGGCTTTCGCCTTGGCTGCATCCTGTTCGGCTTGCGGCGCAGCGGCGGCCACGGCGATCAGGATATGCGCCGCATGGCGCTCCTCCGGCGTGCCAAAATCATTCTGGTGCTCGTCGTAATACCTGCGTGCATCCTCCGTCTTCACCTCGGCCTTTGCCAGCAAGCCATCCACCGAAAGCTTCACATATTCGACTCTGGCCTGTTCCTGAACCTGGAATTCCGTTTGATTATGCTCGTAATATCTTTTCAGGGCGGCCTCGTCGACTTTCGCCCTAGCCATGAAAGGCTGGAATGAGATGGGCGAGATGCTCACCACGCGTTGTTGTTCCACCAGGCGAATAACGTTATCCGCCACACTGCTCGGGGCAAACCCGTTCTGTATGTAGGCATCGCGCATCTGCTGCCCGATCAATTCGCTGCGCAGGCGTTCCTCGAACATCAGCGGTGACATACTCTGATTCGCCAACGCGGTTTCATAACGTTTCTTGTCGAACTTTCCGTTATCCTGGAACGCCTCGATACCCTGGATGACCTGGGCCATCTGCCCGTCGCTGACTGTCAGGCCGGCGTCCTTGGCGCGCTGGATCAGCAAGTGCTGAGCCACCAGATTGTCCATCACCGCCCGCCTCATTTCCGGATTATCGAGCATTGCCGCATCAAGATTGGCACCCAGCATCTGTCGCAAACGATCCTGCTGCTGGCGCAGCGCATTCCCGAACTCTCGCTGGGTGATTCTCGCATCGTTCACCGTGGCGACCACTTCTGCCGTATTGCCGGATTGGTTGTACGAATCCACCCCCCAGAATGCGAACGGTAGGATGATGAGCGCCAGTACGATCTGCACCAGCCGCTTTCTCTCATGGACAAAATCAAACATAGCGATAACACCCAACTAATTTGGCAGAAGGTTGAAAAATCACTGTGCCCGGCATGACTGCGTATCCTGAAGAACCAAGACGTTTTTCAGTGCCCTGCCGGAAGGAACAGATGTGAAAAAGGCGAACTTGCGTTCGCCTTTGTTTGGCGGAGTGGACGGGACTCGAACCCGCGACCCCCGGCGTGACAGGCCGGTATTCTAACCAACTGAACTACCACTCCAAAAACTGTTTTGTTGGTGGGTGCTGACGGGATCGAACCGCCGACATTCGCCTTGTAAGGGCGACGCTCTACCAGCTGAGCTAAGCACCCTGACAAGTGCTGTTAGTTTACAGCATCTTTCAGGCCTTTACCTGCGCTAAATTTTGGCACTTTGGCTGCCTTGATCTTGATCGTCGCGCCGGTGCGAGGATTACGGCCGTTACGTGCGGCACGTTTGCCGACCTTGAAAGTGCCGAACCCCACCAGGCTCACCGTATCGCCCTTCTTTAACGCCTTCTTGATAGTCTCAATCGTTGCATCCAGTGCCTTGCCAGCGGCTGCCTTGGAAATGTCAGCGGATTTTGCAATTGCATCAACCAGATCAGATTTATTCACGTAAGCCCCCTTAAATTATTAGTGGTCAAAGAACAGGAGAAATCCTGCAGCGGCTTTATATCAAGGCTTCGCAGCTTTGGTCAAGCGATTACGATAATTTTTTTGTGTTGCGCTGCAATCAACTAGCTGCTACCGGTTTTCCTAGTGCTTGGTCACCTGCGGCACTTCCTGATCACCGTCGGTCGCCGGCAGCCCGGCAGGTACGTTGGCCTCGGATATCCCGGGCAAAGGCTCGGGTTTGCGCTCCAGGGCCAGTTCCAGCACCTGGTCTATCCATTTGACCGGATGTATGTCCAGCTTGTTTTTGATGTTGTCCGGGATTTCTGCCAGATCCTTGGTGTTTTCTTCAGGGATCAGAACCACCTTGATACCGCCGCGTTGCGCCGCCAGCAGTTTTTCTTTCAAGCCACCGATCGGCAACACCTCGCCGCGCAGGGTGATCTCACCGGTCATTGCCACATCGGCACGCACCGGTATGCCTGTCAGCGCGGAGACGATGGACGTGCATATCCCGATACCCGCACTCGGGCCATCCTTGGGAGTTGCACCTTCCGGCAGATGTATGTGCAAATCGGATTTCTGGTAGAAATCCTCGTTTATACCCAACCGCATGGCCCGCCCGCGCACCACGCTGATGGCGGCCTGGATGGATTCCTGCATCACCTCGCCAAGCTTGCCGGTGGTGGTGGTCTTGCCTTTGCCGGGCAATATGGCGGTTTCGATGGTCAGCAGTTCGCCGCCGACCTCCGTCCATGCCAAACCGGTGACCTGCCCGACCTGGTTGTTCTTTTCGGCGATCCCGTACGAATAACGGCGCACCCCGAGATATTTGTCGAGATTGCGCGCGTTGACTATGATTTTCCTGTCACGCTCTTTCAATGAAAGCGATTTCACCACCTTGCGACAGATCTTGGAGATCTCCCGCTCCAGACCGCGCACCCCCGCTTCACGCACGTAGTAGCGCACGATGTCACGCAAGGCACTCTCGGAAATATTGATCTCTTCGGGTTTCAGGCCGTTGTTCTTTATCGCCTTGGGCACCAGATAGCGGGTGGCGATGTTGATCTTCTCATCCTCCATATAACTGGAAACATGAATGATCTCCATGCGATCCAGCAGGGCGTCCGGGATGTTCAACGTATTCGCCGTCGCCACGAACATCACATCGGAAAGATCATATTCCACCTCGACATAGTGGTCGACGAATGTGCTGTTCTGCTCCGGATCGAGCACTTCCAGCAGCGCGGAAGACGGGTCGCCGCGCATATCCATGCCCATCTTGTCCACCTCGTCGAGCAGGAACAAAGGGTTCTTCACCGCCACCTTGCTCATGTTCTGCAGGATCTTGCCCGGCATGGAACCGATATAGGTGCGGCGATGGCCGCGAATCTCCGATTCGTCGCGCACCCCGCCCAGCGACATGCGCACGAACTTGCGATTGGTGGCGCGCGCGATGGACTGCCCCAGTGAAGTCTTGCCCACACCCGGCGGGCCGACCAGACAGAGGATGGGACCCTTCAGCTTGTTCACGCGTTGTTGCACGGCAAGGTACTCAAGGATGCGCTCCTTGACCTTGTCCAGGCCGTAATGATCGTTCTCCAGGATGACTTCGGCCTGTTTCAGGTCGGCGCTGATCTTGGTCTTCTTCTTCCACGGCAGGCCGGTCAGCACGTCGATGTAGTTGCGCACCACGGTCGCTTCGGCCGACATCGGCGACATCAGGCGCAGTTTCTTCAGCTCAGCTTCCGCCTTGCTGCGCGCTTCCTTCGGCATATGCGCATCCTTGATCTTCTTTTCCAGGTCATCAAAGTCGGTGCCTTCCTCGCCCTCGCCCAGCTCCTTCTGGATCGCCTTGACTTGCTCGTTCAGGTAATACTCGCGCTGGCTCTTCTCCATCTGGCGCTTCACGCGGCCGCGGATACGCTTCTCGACCTGCAGGATGTCGATCTCTGCCTCCAGCAATCCCAGCAGATGTTCCAGCCGCTTGCGCACGCCAAAGACTTCCAGCACCTCCTGCTTCTGCTCCAGCTTGAGCGGCAGATGGGCGGCGATGGTGTCGGCCAGACGACCGGCATCATCGATACCTGCCAGTGAAGTCAGGATCTCCGGCGGGATCTTCTTGTTGAGTTTCACATACTGGTCGAATTGCGCGATCAACGCGCGGCGCATCGCCTCGGACTCGCTATCCGTTCCGTCCTCGGCAGGAACGATTTCCACTTCCGCATCGAAATGGCTGTCCGCATCAAACACGCGCAGTACATTGACGCGCTGCGTGCCTTCGACAAGCACCTTCACAGTGCCGTCAGGCAGCTTGAGCATTTGCAGAATGTTCGCCATGCTGCCGACGGCATACAGATCATCCCTGCTGGGATCGTCCTTGGCCGCCGACTTCTGCGCAACCAGCACGATACCTTTGCCGGCCTCCATGGCGGTTTCCAGCGCCTTTATGGATTTGGCGCGGCCGACAAACAGCGGGATGACCATATGCGGGAACACCACGACATCGCGCAATGGCAGCAGCGGGTGCAGATTGGCTGTAACAGCGTTTGAGATATCTTGTTCTGGCATGGCGATAACCTATTCGTTGACTGGGAGGTTAGATGGGGGTGGCCCGGAATAATTCAACCACCCCTGGAACAAGGCAAGAAAACAAGCGGTTAAGGGCCCGATCAGGCGGCCTTTGGCGTATCCGCGTAAATAACGATGGGTTTGATCTCTCCCGCCGATCCTGTTTCGTCGAGCACCACCTTGCTGACGTTCTCCGCTGAAGGCAAGTCGAACATCACGTCCAGCAATGCGGTTTCGAGTATCGAGCGCAGCCCGCGCGCACCGGTTTTGCGCGCCAGGGCCTTGCGTGCAATGGTCAGCAGCACGCCCTCGCGGAATTCCAGCTCCACGCCTTCCATCGCAAACAGCTTCTGGTATTGCTTGGTCAGCGCGTTCTTCGGCTCGGTGAGAATCTGTACCAGCGCGGCCTCGTCCAACTCTTCCAGGGTCGCCACGACGGGCAAACGCCCGACGAACTCCGGGATCAGGCCGAACTTGATGAGGTCTTCCGGCTCCACATCGCGCAAGGTCTCGCCCGTCTTGCGCTCGTCCTTGCTGCTGATGGTCGCGCCGAAACCGATACTGGCCTTCGCGGAACGGTTGCGAATGACCTTTTCCAATCCGTCGAACGCGCCGCCGCAGATGAACAGGATGTTGGTGGTGTCCACCTGAAGGAATTCCGTGTTCGGGTGCTTGCGCCCGCCCTGCGGGGGGATCGAGGCCTTGGTACCCTCGATCAGCTTGAGCAGGGCCTGCTGCACGCCTTCACCGGACACGTCGCGCGTGATCGATGGGTTATCCGACTTGCGCGAGATCTTGTCGATCTCGTCCACATACACGATGCCGCGCTGCGCCTTTTCCACATCGTAGTCACATGCCTGCAACAGCTTCTGGATGATGTTCTCGACATCCTCGCCGACGTAACCCGCCTCGGTCAGCGTGGTGGCATCCGCCATCACGAACGGCACATCCAGCAGGCGTGCCAGCGTTTGCGCCAGCAGGGTCTTGCCGGAGCCGGTCGGGCCGATCAGCAGGATATTGCTCTTGGCCAGCTCCACACCATCCTTGTCGTCGCTCTTGAGCCGCTTGTAGTGGTTATACACCGCCACCGACAAGATGCGTTTGGCCTGCTCTTGCCCGATCACATATTCATCGAGTGTCGCGCAGATCTCCCTTGGTACCGGCAGATCCGTCTTGTCTGCCCTGGTCTGGTCGTTCTGGATCTCCTCGCGCATGATGTCGTTGCACAGCGCGATACATTCATCGCACACGAACACCGACGGGCCCGCGATCAGCTTGCGTACCTCATGCTGGCTCTTGCCGCAGAACGAACAATAAAGCAGTTTGTCGCCCGATTTCTTGTCACCAGCCATCGCTGTCACCCCTGTCTTGTGTCATTGGCGATCCAATAACCTTTTAAGCACGCTTCTCCAGGACCTGGTCCGCCAGTCCGTATCTCACCGCATCCGGTGCACTCAGGAAATTGTCCCGATCCGTATCGCGTTCGATGGTTTCCGCCGGTTGCCCGGTATGTTGCGCCAGCAACTGGTTCAGCCTCTGTTTCAGGTACAGGATCTCGCGTGCATGTATTTCGATATCCGAGGCCTGCCCGCGGAAACCGCCCAGCGGCTGGTGGATCATCACGCGCGAATTGGGCAGGCAGAAACGCTTGCCCTTCTCGCCCGCCGCCAGGAGGAACGCGCCCATGCTGGCCGCCTGGCCGATGCACAGCGTGCTGACGTTCGGCTTGATGAACTGCATGGTGTCGTAGATCGCCATGCCGGCGGTCACGGAACCGCCCGGCGAATTGATGTAGAAATGAATGTCCTTGTCCGGGTTTTCCGATTCGAGGAACAGCATCTGCGCCACGATCAGGTTCGCCGTATGGTCGTTGACCTCGCCGACCAGGAACACCACACGCTCCTTGAGCAGGCGCGAATAGATGTCGTATGCCCGCTCGCCCCGCCCGCTGGTCTCCACGACCATCGGGATCAAACCGATATTCTGTGGCTCTTCATAGTGCATCGCGTCAATTCTCCATCAGTTCTTTGAAGGGAATGGCCTTGTCCGTCGCCTTTGCCTGCGCCATCGTCCAGCCGACGATATTCTCTTCCAGAACCAGGTTCTCGACCTCCTGCAACTGGGAAGGATTGGCGTAAAACCAGCGCACCACATCCTCGGGCTGGTCGAAGCTCTGCGCATAATCATCCACCATGGCGCGCACCTGCTCTGGCTTCGCCTTCAAATCGTGTTTCTGCGCCAATTCGGCCATGATCAGGCCGAGCCTGACGCGCCTTTCGGCGCGCTCGGCAAACAATTCCGGCGGCAATGCCACATCCTTCATCTTCATCCCGCGCGATTCCATGTCCTGTGCGGTCTGCTGCATCAGGTTGCGCGCTTCCCATCCCACCAGCGCCTTGGGCACATCGAATCCGGCCACCTTCAGCAACGCCTCCATCGCCGCTTCCTTGTTGCGTATCTTCAGGCGGCGCGCCACCTCGCGCTGCAAATTGGTGCGCACCTCGCTTTCCAGCTTGCTGACGTCACCCCCCTCGATACCGACGGCCTCGGCAAACGCGGCATCCACTTCAGGCAGTCTCGGCGCCTCCACCCTGTGCAACGTGATGGTAAACGTCACCTGCTTGCCCGCCACATCCTTGCCGTGGTAATCGGCCGGGAAAGTCATGTCGAAAGATTTTGTCTCGCCGGCCTTCATGCCGGCAACAGCCGCCTCGAATTCCGGCAGCATGCGCCCGGCACCCAGCACGAACGGATAATCCATGGCTTCGCCGCCCTGGAAAACCTCGCCGTTCAACCTGCCGCTGAAATCGATGCGCACCTGGTCTTCGGCCTGCGCGGCGCGATCCACCTGCTCGAACGTGGCACGCTGCTTGCGCAGCGTCATGATGGTGCCGTCCACGTCGGCTTGCGTCAGTTCACAGCCCAGACGTTCCAATACCTCGCCCGACAGGTCACCCATCACCACTTCCGGATACACCTCGAAAGTCGCGCTGTACTCGATCGGATCGGCATTCGGATCGTTAGTCTTGATCTCAAATTGCGGTTGCCCCGCCACTTTCAGATTGTTGAGTTGCGCCGCCTCGGCAAACGAGCGCTGCAGCGCATCACCCAAAGCCTCCTGGTGCGCCTGCGCGCCGTAATGCTGCTCCAGGATCTTCACCGGGATCTTGCCGGGACGGAACCCGGAGATCTTTGCGGTGCGCCCGATATTCTTGAGGCGGGCGGCGACCTCGCCGCGGATCGCCTGCTGGGCAATCGATGCGTTAAGACGGCGTTCTAACGCGCTCACAGTTTCTACGCTGGACATGCTTGTGTTCCTTGAGTTGAAGTTGAATTAATTGCTGGTGCGAAAGGAGAGACTCGAACTCTCACGCCGCGAGGCGCTGGAACCTAAATCCAGTGCGTCTACCAATTCCGCCACTTTCGCGCTGTACGCTTCCAGCCTTACTGGGCGGATTATAGCACTAAGGAACCTCTGATTAAGTCCCACATGGCCGTACACTCGGCTTCGCGGGATGGAATGCAAGGCGGACGAGGCAGGGAATGGTTGACGCCCTTCCCAACGGGTCCAACGCCGCAGGCCGCCTGCAAAGCCGGTGCCCACAAGGATTGCGAGCAGATCGCGCGCGCCGTGTTGCGCTCCTAGGTGTCGTAGTCCCCACTACGACCTTCGTCGCACGCCTTGCGGTCATCGCGATCTGCCCGGCAACGCGGCTCATGGAGGACTTGATCAGAGGCTCCCTGGGGGCCTGCTTCCCATCGGCACGTAATCGCGTCGTGCCGCGCCGACATACAACTGCCGGGGCCGCCCGATCTTGTGATCCGCATCCGCGATCATCTCGTTCCATTGCGATATCCAGCCCACGGTGCGGGCCACCGCGAAGATCACCGTGAACATGTTGACCGGGATACCCAGCGCGCGCAGCACGATGCCCGAATAGAAATCCACGTTCGGATACAGCTTGTGTTCGATGAAATACGGGTCGTTCAGGGCGACGCGTTCCAGTTCCATCGCCAGTTCGAACAGTTTGTGGTTCTCCAGCCCGAGTTCCTTCAGCACTTCATGACAAGTCTTGCGCATCACCGCTGCACGCGGATCCATGTTCTTGTACACGCGGTGGCCGAAGCCCATCAGGCGGTATCTCTTGTCCTTCACGCCCTGCACGTATTCCTTCACCCGCGAGATGTCGCCGACCTCTTCCAGCATCTTCAGCGCGGCCTCGTTCGCCCCGCCGTGCGCCGGACCCCACAGCGCGGCGATGCCGGAAGCGATGCAGGCGAAAGGGTTCGCCATGCTGGAACCGGCCAGACGCACCGTCGAGGTGGAAGCGTTCTGCTCATGGTCGGCATGCAGGATGAGGATGCGATCCAGCGCGCGCACCAGCACCGGGTTCGGCTCATATTCCTCTGCCGGAGTACCGAACATCATGTACATGAGGTTCTCCGCATAGCCGAACCGGTTCTTCGGATACATGAACGGCGCACCGGTATAGTACTTGTGCGCCATCGCGGCAAGGGTCGGCACTTTGGCCAGCATGCGCATCGCCGATATCTCGCGGTGCTGCGGATTATTGATGTCGAGCGAGTCGTGGTAGAACGCCGACAGCGCACCCACCACCCCCACCATCACCGCCATCGGATGCGCATCGCGGCGAAAACCGGAGTAGAAGCGCGCGATCTGCTCGTGCACCATGGTGTGGTGCGTCACGATGTCCTTGAATCCGGCGGACTGGGCGGCATTCGGCAATTCGCCGTTCAGCAGCAGATAGCACACCTCGAGGAAATCGGATCGCTCGGCCAGCTGCTCGATCGGATAGCCGCGGTAATAAAGCAGCCCCGCGTCGCCGTCGATGAAGGTGATCTTCGACGTGCAACTCGCCGTAACGAAGAAAGCCGGATCGTAGGTGAACATCCCGAGCCTGGCCAGGCTGCGGATATCCAGTACATCCTGCCCCAGCGTGCCGGACAGGATCGGCAGCTCGATGCTGCGTCCATCGTCCAGAGTCAGTGTTGCGGTGCGTTCGCTTTCCATGAGTCTGCTCCCAAGTGTCAATGGATCAGGCGACCCTGATCTTCTCCAACAACGCCTGCTGCTCGCCAGACGGCGCTTCCAGCCTGCCCGCGACCATGTCCCACAGCGGGTTGTCCGGCATGTCCAGCAGCGTCTCGAATGCCTGTCGGCCGGCCTCGTCGAGCCGCGCGTAGTGTGCCTCGATGAAGCGCTCCAGCACGATATCCAGTTCCAGCAGGCCGCGCCGCGCGCGCCAGCGCGCCCGTTCCAGTTCCCTCATACGACCCGCCTCACCATCATGTCCTTGATGTTGCCGATCGCCTCGGTCGGGTTCAACCCCTTCGGGCACACGTCCACGCAGTTCATGATGGTGTGGCAGCGGAACAGCCGGTACGGATCTTCCAGGTCATCGAGGCGCTCGCCGGTGGCATGGTCGCGCGTGTCGGCGAGGAAGCGGTAGGCCTGCAGCAATCCGGCCGGCCCGACGAACTTGTCCGGGTTCCACCAGAACGACGGGCAGGCGGTGGAGCAGCAGCCGCACAGGATGCACTCGTACAGACCGTTCAGGTGCGCGCGCTGCGCGGGCGACTGGAGCCGCTCGGTCTCCGGCGGCGGGTCGTTGTTGATCAGGTACGGTTTGATGGAATGGTACTGTTTGAAGAACTGCGTCATGTCGACGATCAGGTCGCGGATCACCGGCAGGCCCGGCAGCGGGCGCAGTTCGATCGGCTCCTTCAGCGCCGCGAGCGGGGTGATGCACGCCAGCCCGTTGCGCCCGTTGATGTTCATCGCATCCGAACCGCACACCCCCTCGCGGCAGGACTTTCGTACCGACAGGCTGTCATCCTGCTCCTTCAGCAGCAGGATGGCATCCAGCAGCATCTTGTCGCCCGGCTCGATGTCCAGCTCGTAATCCCGCATGGCCGGCGCGGCATCGGTATCCGGGTTGTAGCGGTAGATCCTGAATCTCATCGGTCCGGTCTCCCCCTAGTAGACGCGAGGCTTGAGCGGGAACGACTCCACCGTCAGCGGCTTGAGCCGCACCGGCTTGTAGTCCAGGCGATGCCCCTCGCAGAAATACAGGCTGTGCCTGAGCCAGTTCTGGTCGTCGCGCTGCGGGAAGTCCTCGCGCGCATGGGCGCCGCGGCTCTCCTTGCGGGCCTCCGCCGCGATCATGGTCGCCTGCGCGACCTCGATCAGGTTGTCCAGCTCCAGCGCTTCGATGCGCGCGGTGTTGAATACCCTGCTCTTGTCCCGGATCTCCGTATGCGCGGCACGCTCGGCGATCTGCTTGATCTTCTCCACACCCTCGGCCAGCAGTTCGGGGAAGCGGAACACGCCGCAATGCTTCTGCATGGTCTTGCGCATCGCATCCCCGACCTCCGCGACGCGCTCGCCGTTCTTCTGGCTTTCCAGGCGCGCCAATCTCGCCAGGGAATACTCGGCGGAATAGGCAGGCAGGAGTTTGGGATGCGGCTGGCTCTGCAGGTCTCTGCTGATCTGCCTGGCCGCCTCGCGCCCGAACACCAGCAGGTCCAGCAGAGAATTGCAGCCCAGGCGGTTCGCGCCGTGCACCGACACACAGGCGCATTCGCCCGCCGCATACAGGCCGCGCACCACCTCTTCCGGCCCGTGACGGTAAGGGGCGACGACCTGCCCGTGATAGTTGGCGGGGATGCCGCCCATCATGTAATGCGCGGTCGGCACGACCGGGATCGGGCCTTTGGCCGGATCGACATGGGCGAATTTCAGCGCGATCTCGCGGATGCCGGGCAGCCGTTGCCGGATCACATCGTCGCCGAGATGGTCCAGTTTGAGCAGCACATGATCACCGTGCGGGCCGCAGCCGCGCCCCTCGTTGATCTCCACGGTGATGGCGCGCGACACCACGTCGCGGCTGGCCAGGTCCTTCGCGTTCGGCGCGTACCTCGGCATGAAGCGCTCGCCGTTCCTGTTCACCAGATAGCCGCCCTCGCCGCGCACCCCTTCGGAGATCAGCACCCCGGCGCCGTACACGCCGGTGGGATGGAACTGGAAGAACTCCATATCCTCCAGCGGTATCCCGGCGCGCGCCGCCATACCCAGCCCGTCGCCGGTGTTGATGTAGGCGTTGGTGCTGGACTGGAAGATGCGCCCCGCGCCGCCGGTGGCGAGCAGGGTGGCGCGCGCCTGGAAGATCATCACCTCGCCGGTCTCGATCTCCAGCGCGGTCACGCCGAGCACGTCGCCGTCCGCGTCGCGGATCAGGTCGAGCGCCATCCACTCGATGAAGAAATGCGTATTGGCCTTCACGTTCTGCTGGTACAGCGTGTGCAGCAGGGCATGGCCGGTGCGGTCGGCCGCCGCACAGGCGCGCTGCACCGGCGTCCTGCCGTATTCCTGCATGTGCCCGCCGAACGGACGCTGGTAGATCTTGCCGGAATCGAGCCGGTCGAACGGCATGCCGAAATGCTCCAGTTCATACACCACCTCCGGCGCGGCGCGGCACATGAACTCGATGGCATCCTGGTCGCCCAGATAATCCGAGCCTTTCACCGTGTCATACATGTGCCAGTGCCAGCTGTCCCGGCTGACATTGCCCAGCGCCGCGGCGATGCCGCCCTGCGCCGCGACGGTATGCGAGCGTGTCGGGAACACCTTGGACAGCACCGCGACCTTCAACCCGTCCTGCGCCAGCTGCAACGCCGCGCGCATCCCGGAGCCGCCCGCGCCGACCACCACCACATCGAAAGTCCTCTTTGTGACTGCCATCACGCTCCCCAGAGTATCTGCACCGCCCAGATCGCGTAAAGCAGCGAAACCAGGATCACCAGCACATGGATCGCCAAACGCGCGCCGGCCGGCTTGACGTAATCCATCACGATGTCGCGTATGCCGATCCACGCGTGATAGAACAGCCCCATCAGGAACAACAGGGTGACGCTGCGCATCGGCTGGCCGGAGAACAATTCCGTCCAGATGTCGTAATCCAGGCGGGGTTGCAGCAGCAGCCAGACGGCCAGCGCCACGCTGTACACCGCCATCAGCGCCGCCGTGACGCGCTGGACCAGCCAGTCGCGCAACCCGTAATGTGCGCCGACCACCACGCGGTTCACCATAACCTCACCCCCAGCAGAACGGTCAGCGCCAGGCTCGCCGCGATCACCATCTTGCTGCTGCCGCGCGCCTGTGACAGTTGGCGCACCAGGTGCATGTCGATCGCCAGATAGCGCAGACCGGCACAGAAGTGGTACAGGAACGCCCACAGCAGTCCGAGCAGCGTTAGCTTCGCCAGCGGGTGCGCCAGCACGCCCGCCAGCTGCGTGTAAGTCTCGATGGAGCGCAGGCTGTATTGCAGCATCAGCAGCAGCAACGGCAGCGCAAGGAACAGCAGGAAGCCGCTGATGCGGTGGAGGATGGAAACGAACCCGGGGAACGGCAATTTGATGAGATGCAAGGCGAGGTGCTTCGGGCGCTGTCTGTTCATCACTGATCCATGCCATGACGTAATACCGATTGGCATAATGCTACACCTTTTGCATGGCGCGAGAAAATCAAAACAATTATGATGCGGTCTTATTCGCCCCGAATCATTCGTCCAGAGGAAGGAAACATGAAAGCGCCCATCCGCGTCACCATCACCGGGGCAGCCGGCCAGATCGGCTACGCCACCCTGTTCCGCATCGCCAATGGCGACATGCTGGGACACGACCAGCCGGTCATCCTGCAGTTGCTGGATCTGCCGCAGGCGCAGACGATGCTGCACGGCGTGATGATGGAACTCGAGGATTGCGCCTTTCCGCTGCTGCAACAGGTCATCATCACCGACGACCCGAAAGTCGCGTTCCGGGACACCGAGATCGCCCTGCTGATCGGCGCGCGGCCGCGCGGCAAGGGCATGGAGCGCAAGGACCTGCTCCAGGCCAACGGCGCGATCTTCTCCGAACAGGGCAAGCTGCTCAACGACTATGCGGCGCGCCACGTCAAGGTCCTGGTGGTGGGCAACCCGGCCAACACCAACGCGCTGATCGCGATGAAGCACGCCCCCGACCTCGACCCGCGCAACTTCACCTCGATGATGCGCCTCGACCATAACCGCGCCATCGCGCAAGTCGCGCAAAAGCTGTTCCAGCCGATCCACGACATCAAGAAGATGATCGTGTGGGGCAACCATTCCGGCACGCAGTATCCCGACCTCGACCATGCCGAGATACGCGGCAACCTGGTGCGGGACATGCTGCCGGACCAAAGCTGGGTGGAACGCGAATTCATCCCCACCGTGCAGAAACGCGGCGCCGCGGTCATCGAGGCGCGCGGCCTGTCCAGCGCGGCGAGCGCGGCGAATGCGGCCATCTCGCACATCCACGACTGGATGCTCGGCGCGCACCACAACAACTGGGTGTCGATGGGTGTGCCTTCCGACGGCAGCTACGGGATCCCGGAGGGGGTGGTCTACGGCTTTCCGGTGAGATGCAAACAGGGTGAATACCACATCGTGCAAGACCTGCCGCTCAGCGAACAGGAGCGCGGGCACATGGAAGACAGCTATCGCGAACTGGTCGAGGAACGCGACCACATAAAACACCTGCTGGGATAAGGGCCGCAAAAATCATCGGGCGGATGCAACCGAAACCGGCCTTCCGCTGTCTCACCTGCCGGAAGCGCGGCAAAACCAGACCCAACGACCGGATGGGATGCGCCCTGCCTTCGATACGCCCAGGCGTCCGGCGGGGCAGCATCTTTAACGGATCAGCAACGAGGAAACACAGGAAATGGCACTATCGATCACCGACGATTGCATCAATTGCGGCCTTTGTGAGGCAGAATGCCCGGTCGGGGCGATCTCCGAGGGCGACTATGTCTATGAGATCGACCCGAACAAATGCAACGAATGCGTGGGCTACTTTGACCAGCCGCGCTGCGTTGCCATCGGCCCGGTGGATTGCTTCCTGGATGCCGATGGCAAGCCGTTCCGCTTGACGCACACCTAAGGACCCACCCCGGCGAACCTCATGTCGCGGCCGCGCGCAGACCCGGCGCGACCCGGGAGATCTCGCCGATCCTCACGCGCCATTCCTTCGGGCCGGTCTCGTGCACCGAGGTGCCGTTGCTGTCCACCGCCACGGTGACCGGCATGTCCTGCACCGTGAATTCGTAGATGGCCTCCATGCCCAATTCGGGGAAGGCCAGCACCTTCGATGCCTTGATCGCCTTGGACACAAGATAGGCCGCGCCGCCCACCGCCATCAGCTACACCGCCTTGTGCCGCTTGATCGCCTCGATGGCTTCCGGCCCGCGTTCCGACTTGCCCACCATGCCGATCAGTCCGGTCTGCGCCAGCATCGTCTCGGTGAACTTATCCATGCGCGTCGCGGTCGTGGGGCCGGCCGGGCCGACCACCTCGTCGCGCACCGGATCGACCGGGCCGACGTAATAGATGAAGCGGTTGCTGAAGTCCACCGGCAGCTTCTCGCCCTTCGCCAGCAGGTCGGCGATGCGCTTGTGCGCGGCGTCGCGGCCGGTGAGCAGCCTGCCGGACAGCAGCAGCGTCTCGCCCGGCTTCCAGCCCGCCAGCTCCTCGCGCGTGACGGTGTCGAGGTTGACGCGGCGCGACTCGGCGGAAGCATGCCATTCGATCTGCGGCCAGTCGGCCAGCGACGGCGGCACGAGCACTGCCGGTCCGTTGCCGTCCAGCGTGAAATGGATGTGGCGCGTCGCGGCGCAGTTCGGGATCATCGCCACCGGCAGGCTCGCGGCGTGCGTCGGGTAGTCCCTGATCTTCACGTCCACCACCGTGGTGAGGCCGCCCACCCCCTGCGCGCCGATGCCGAGCGCGTTGACCTTCTCGTAGAGTTCCAGGCGCAGCTCCTCGATACGGTCCTTCGGCCCGCGCGCCTGCAGCTCCTGGATATCCACCGGCTCCATCAATGCTTCCTTGGCGAGCAGCATGGCCTTCTCCGCCGTGCCGCCGATGCCGATGCCGAGGATGCCCGGCGGGCACCAGCCCGCGCCCATCTCCGGCACGGTCTCCAGCACCCAGTCCACGACGCTGTCCGAGGGATTGAGCGCGGCGAACTTGGACTTGTTCTCCGAGCCGCCGCCCTTGGCCGCGAGGATGACCTCCACCTTGTCACCGGCGACGATCTCGTAATTGATCACGGCGGGTGTGTTGTCGCGCGTGTTCTTGCGCGCGCCGGCGGGATCGGCCAGCACCGAGGCGCGCAGCATGTTGTCCGGGTTCAGGTAGGCGCGGCGCACGCCTTCATTGACCATGTCGGAAACGGTCATGCTCGCGCCGTCCCAGCGCACCTCCATGCCCACCCTGACGAAGGCCGTGACGATGCCGGTGTCCTGGCAGATCGGCCGGTGCCCCTCGGCGCTCATGCGCGAGTTGGTGAGGATCTGCGCGATGGCGTCGCGTGCCGCGGGCGACTGCTCGCGCTCGTAAGCCTTGCCCAGGGCCTGGATATAATCGAGCGGATGGTAGTAGGAGATGTATTGCAATGCGTCGGCGACGCTGGAGATGAGGTCTTCCTGGCGGATGGTAGTCATACGATCGGGTTCGGATTGATATGGTTGGAAATTTCAGGCGCGATTCTAACCCGAACCCTGCCGTTTTAGTGTGATGGCAAAAGAAGGCCTTCACACATCAGGCAACCGTGAATCGCCCATGATCGTTCGATCCGACCGAGCATGAATTTTGATCACACGCTAGAATGAATGCCACCGCACAGCCGCATGATTCCCAGAGCCGCCCCATGAATGAAGAACGCCTAGTAAACATCGAAGCGAAGATCACCTTCCAGGAAGACCTCATCGAGGAACTGAACAAGACGGTCTACCAGCAGCAACAAAAGCTGGACCGCCTCGAAGCGATCTGTGAATCGCTCGCAAGACACCTCCAGTCGCTGGCTGAAGCAGGGAATGAGGGCATGCCCGCGAACGAAAGGCCGCCGCATTATTGACGCATCCCCGCTGCAAAAATCACCACCCGTAGTTATCAAAAAACCCTGCTGGAAAAAGCGATGCCATGCTGAACAAACTAAGTGACTTTCTGTCTGCGCTCATTCCCGCCACCGGCGCCGGGAGCCGCCCCGAACACACCCTGCAACTGGCGACCGCCGTGCTGCTCATCGAGGTCATGCAGTCGGATGCCGACAGCACGGACCAGGAGCAGGCCACGGTCCTGAACATCCTCAAGGAAAGGTTCGGCCTGGCGGATGCGGAAGTGGCCCAATTGTCCGAACTGGGACACCGAGCGGCGACGGCCGCCAACGACCTCCACCAGTTCACGTCCCTCATCAACCGCGAACTGGAACTGCCCGAAAAACTCCGGATCGTCGAATACCTGTGGCAGGTCGTTTATGCCGACAGCCGGATCAGCGCACATGAGAACCACCTGATGCGCAGGATGGCCGACCTGCTCCACATCTCGCACGGCGACTACATCACCGCCAAGATGCGCGCCAGACCTGCCGGCTTGCAATAAACCCTAG
>JBGARW010000025.1:0-26021 GCA_044230015.1 Gallionella sp.
ACCGGCGTGCCGCTCTCTGCCTTCACCACCAGCGTCTCGAGATCACCCTTTCCGCGCAAATAGCCCTTGCCACGCACCATGTACTCGGTCTCGGCCATCTCCACGACGCGCCCGCCGACATCGCGGTTCGATTCGCGGATGACCTGTGCGACCCTGTTCAATGCGATGCCGTAGGCGCGCAGCTTCACCGGATCGACGGTCACCTGATACTGCTGCACGAAGCCGCCGATGGAGGCGACTTCCGCCACGCCATGCGCCTTATTCAACTGGTAACGCAAATACCAGTCCTGCATGGTGCGCAGCTCGGCAAGGTTATGCTTGTCGCTGAGCACGGCGTACTGGTATACCCAGCCCACGCCGCTCGCATCCGGCCCCAGTTGCGGGGCGACATTTTTTGGCAGGCGCCCCGCGATGCTGTTGAGATATTCCAGCACGCGCGAACGCGCCCAGTAGATATCCGTGCCGTCCTCGAAAATCACGTACACGAACGACGCACCGAAGAACGAGAAGCCGCGTACTACCTTGGACTTCGGCACTGCCAGCATCGCGGTGGTGAGCGGATAGGTCACCTGGTCCTCCACCACCTGCGGCGCCTGCCCCGGAAACTCGGTATAGACGATCACCTGTACGTCGGACAGATCCGGCAAGGCATCCAGCGGCGTTTTTGCGACCGCATAGATGCCTGCCAGCGTGACGAACAGCGTGGCGAGTAGCACCAGGAAACGGTTGCGCGCAGACCACTCAATGACTTTGCCCAGCATGTCAGTGCCCCTCGTGAGGATTGACCGAGCTTGGTTGCAGCCGCGTGATCACCCATTCGCCAGGGTTGCGTTCGATGATTTCGAACGTGATCGTGCTGTCGATTCCGGCATTGTCCGCCAGCGACGAATTGGCGAGCATGAAATCCATCGTCATGCCCGGCCAGTCCAGTGTCTCCACCGGCCCATGGGTGATGTTGACGGTGCCGTCCGCGTTGATGGCGTTCAACGTGCCTTTCACCCGATGCCCCACCACGGCTGGCTTGTTCTCCGGCTGCACCGGCGCGCTGCCGACATGCTCACCCAGGCCGCCCAATGCCGCCTTGAGGTTGCTTTCCGCATCGATCAGGAAATTGGCGGAAATCACCACCTGCTCGCCTTCCGCGACGCCCTCCTGCACCTCGACATGGTTCTCGCCGCGGCTGCCCAGCCTGACGACGCGCGACTCGAAGCGCCCCGGCGCAAGTTGCACCAGCACGATCTGGCGCGTGCCGCTATCGATCACCGCCGAAACCGGGACGGTCAGCACTTCACCCTTGCCGACTACCGGAATCTCCACGTTGGCGAACATGGCCGGTTTGAGCAGCCCCTTCGAATTGGCGATTTCCATGCGCACCGGCACGGTGCGCGTGGCGGCATTCAGGGTCGGATAGACCAGGTCCACCACTCCTTCGAACGATTTATCCGGGTAGGCATTGAGCCTCACCCGCGCCCTGCTGCCGGCCTTTACCAGCCCGATGTCCTGCTCGAAGACCTCGGCAATCACCCACACCGAGGAAAGGTCGGCAATCTGGAACAGCACCTCGCCGGGCATGAAACGCATCCCCTCCAGCGCCTTCTTCTCCAGCACGACGCCATTCACCGGCGTATGGAAGGCGTGGAAGGTCAGGCTGCGCCTCGCCGTCTCGGACCTGGTCAGCTCTTTCACCTGCTGCTCGGAAATGTCCCAGTTCTTGAGGCGCTGCAGGCTGGCTTCGGCGAGCCGCTGCATGCTCCGCCGGGTATCCTCGTCCGCGTCCTTCAGCGCCGCGACGCCCTCTGCGGCAATCGCATACTCGCGCTGCGCCGAGACCAGTTCCGGGCTGTACACATCGAACAAGGCCTGCCCCTTCCTCACCGCCTCGCCGGTGGTCTTCACATGCAGTTTCTCGATCCAGCCCTCGAACTTGGGGGCGATGCTGTGGATATGCCGCTCGTCGACCTCCACCTTGCCCACGGCGCGCACCGTCTTGTCCAGCATGCGCCGCGCCGCCTGCTCGGTTTTCACTCCGAGCTTCTGCACCTTCTCGATGCTGATTCTTACCTGTCCTGAGCTTGTCGGAGCGGCGCTACCCGGCTCCTCCTCTCCCTCATATACCGGAACATAATCCATCCCCATCGAATCTTTCTTCGGCGTTGGCGAGGTGTCCGGCAGCCCCATCGGGTTGCGGTAGTACAGGATCCTGCGCGCGGATTCTTTGGGAGCCGCCGTTTCGGTCTTCTGTCCTCTGTCCTCTGTCCTCTGGCTGCCCCACCAATAGCCGGTTCCTGCGGCCAGCGCCGCAGTCAGCACCACGAGTATCACTGCGTTAGTCAGCTTCATAGCTCTTCTCCCAACAGGCGCTCGACTTCGGCGAGACGCATCTGCGCATCCGCCTGCGCCTTCAGTATTTCGAGTTTTGCATTCAGGATTTGCCGCACCGCATCCAGCAGGGTCGCAAAATCCACCTTGCCGGTCTGGTAGCCGGTCAGCGCGGACTCAAAGGTGACATTCGCCTGCGGCAGCAGGCCGCCGGCGCCCAGCGACTCCATGCGCTGCGCCGCATCGAGGCCGGAGAGGTTCTCGGTCAGCGCGGACAGGAGGCGGTTGGCGGTTGCCTCCCGGCGCGCCCTGGCCGCCGCCAGCATCGCCTCGGCTTCGCGCTCCTGCGAGCGGCGCGCCTCCTGCTGCAACGGGATATTGAGCTCGACCATCACGCCCCACTCGCGCACCGCATTGCCGGACTGGGTCGGGGAAATACCCAGTGCGACATCCGGATAACGGTTTTTGAAAACGAGATCGCGGTTCTTCTCGCTTGCACGGATGCCAGCCTCGTCCACGAACAGCTCGGGGTTGTGCTCGCGGATGCGATTCTCCAATGCCGGATAGTTGGCCAGGCTGACCGTTGCGGGGATGCTGCGCAGGCTTTGCGGGGTGGCGAGCGGCAGGGTCGCAGGACGCGACAGCAGAGCATTCAGCCGTGCCTCGACTTGCCGCCTGGAGTTGTCCAGCGCGACCAGTCCGGTCTTGATGGCAGTCTGCTCGACCTGCACGCGCACCGCATCCTGCTGCGCGGCAAGGCCGTTGGCATAACGCACCTGCGCGACCTTCTCCATCTGCGTCACCAGGTCGAGCTGATCGCGGCTGATCTTCTGGCTGCCCGCGAGGTAGTAATACTGTGCATAGGCCGACTTGATCTGCGCCGACAGTTCCGCCCAGGTTGTGGCGCTCTGTCCGCGCGCCTGCTCCGCGCCGGCCTCGGCCGCCTCGCGCTGCAGGTCGCGCTTGCCGTACCACGGCAGGCTCTGTATCAATGTGTAGCGCGTGCTGCCGACCTGCGACGGCCACAGGCTTGCGCTCTTGTTCGTGCCCTGGTTGGTGACATCCATCAGCTCGGCGCGCAACACCGGGTCGGGCAAAGACGCCGCCGACTGCGCGCGCTGCGCCGCGGCATCGGCATCGAAGCGCGTTGCCGCGAGTTCCGGATTGTGCTCGCGCGCATACTCCAGCAGCCCGGCAATGCTGGAGCCCAGCATGCGCTGCTCCAGCATTGCATCCCCGGCAGCATGGGCAGAAGGCCACAGCCATGCGCCCATCAACCCGCAAGCCGCCAGCCTGACAACAAAACGTATCTTCATGATCCGCTCCTTGTAGCCGATTGCAAAACAACCGCCGGAAAATCGCTTATCCGGGCGGTTGCGCCGGTTTAATGCCGCGCGAACACGCTGGCCTTGCCGTCCTTGCCGATCAGCAAGGTCTCGTAGGGAACGGGTTTCTCGCTTTCCATGCCGGGTGAGCCGGGCGGCATGGAAGGCACGGCCAAGCCGATGGCCTTGGGACGATCCTTGAACAGGCGCTTGATGTCCGCCGCAGGCACATGGCCTTCGATCAGGTATTGCCCGGCCCTGGCGGTATGGCATGAACCATAGCGCTCTGGCATGCCAAGTTTCTTGCGCGCCGCGGGCACATCGCCCACATCGTGCAATATCACCGTGAAACCGTTCTTCTGGAGATGTTCCGCCCAGGCTTTGCAGCAGCCGCATTGCGCGCTCTTGTATACTTCCACGGTGGGCAGGAGCTGCTCAGCGTTCTTTGCGGCGGCCTGTGCCGCAACCTGAGGTTGTGCCCAACCGGAAAGAGAGAAAGCCAATGCGGCGCACAGCACCATGCCTTGCAGCAGGAAATATTTCTTCGAATAAATTCCGGTCAATGTTCCAGCAAAACTCACTTGATTCGTCTTCATGATTCAAACCCTTAAAAATAATCGATAAACAGGCGCCATACGGCTTCCGGAGGTACGGGGAGAGGCCTTTGTGCCGGAGAATCCGGCATGCTTACGGCAAAAAGAGGTGCACTCCTCCCGCGTCAGACGCGGGCGAGAGGCGGAGGATCGAGCGGAGTCGATGTGATGGATTGGAACTGCGTCGAAATAGGCAAGAACAGCCGTGCCGATGGTTGATCTCCCATCACTTCGATGGATACGGCAGCCAGGTATCCGCAGCAGGCGAGATGACAGGTGCCGCAATCCTCGCCGGCGGGATCCTGCTGATCCTGGTGGCCGGCCTGATCTGCAGGAAACTGCGCGTGCTGCTGCATGGTTGAAATGCAGTGCTGCCGAAGCCTGTCCTGTTGCGCAACAGCGGGGCAGTCGCCGCCCGCCGACTGCATGGCGACCGAGACGGCCAGCGCATTGCCGCTGAAGAGCGGCAGCCAGATGGCCAGGATCACTGCAATGAATTGTCTGGTGGTGCGGAACATGGGGCTAGATTGGCAAAGGCAGGGAATTCTGTCAAATGTAAAACACGATGGGTCCGACACGATCCGGCGAATAAAGTTCTGCCGGACCTCAAACTGTTTTGCCGGCGCGGGAGCCGCGTATCACGCTGCTGACGGTGCTCAGGATGAACAGCGCCAGCGCCGCCGCATTCAGCAATCCGCCGAGGCTGTGCAGCTCCGGCCGCATCAGGCCGCTACCCACAAGGCGCAGCAGCAGGGACGCATGCAGCACCAGCAGCGGCAGGTAGAAAGTCCAGTGGTAGGGCATCTTGACCTTCATCACGGCGGGAAAGATGATCGGCGCATGGCCGAACACCATCGAGAACACGAAGCCGATCAGGATGGCGTGCAGCACCGCATCGTAGGCCGCCCCGGTCAGGCCGCCGGCGGCGAGCAGCGCCAGGCTACCGACTGTGAGCCAGGCATAACCGGAGAGCAGGCACACGGCGATGAAACGGGTCAGGCCCTGTTCCTTCACCGTGCGGCGCGCGACATCCTGGCGCAGCAGCCACAGCGCCAGGCCGAGCAGCCCGATGCCATAGATGATGGTGCCGCTGCCGGCCACATTGAGGAGGCCGCCCGCCACGAGCAGCGCGAGGATGATCTTGAAGACACGCTTCGCGCCGGGCGAAGGGGGCAGGAAGCGCGACAGCTCCAGCCGTTCGCCGGCGATGGTCAGCACCAGGAAGTTGACCCACAGCGCCACCACTTCGGGTACGCCCGCGCCGGCCAGCCACAGCAGATTGCCGGCCAGCCAGCTCGCTGCGCCGAGCGACATGGTGACCATGAACAGTTCGCGCTGGCGCAGCGTGATCATGACTGTGCCAACGAGCAGCACGGCACTGCCGAGCACCATGGCGGACGCGCCCAGATCAACCGGAAAGCCGGACAGAATGGCGACACCGCCCAAGCCGGTCAGCAGCGGGCCTGCATAGGCCCAGCGGTGTCCCAGCGCGACCGCCCGTTCCAGGCCGATCACGGTGCCGAGGAAACCGCACACCATCAGCGGCCCGTGCAGCAAGGCCAGTTGTGCCGCAGGCAGCGGCACCCCCCAGCCCAGCCGTGCGAGACCGGCCAACACGCCCGATGCCAGGGAAGCGAATCCGAGGATCAGGAGCGGCAGGCGGAACGGAACACCAAGGCCACCGGGCTGCATGGTCATTCCCATCCGAAATATTTGCGCGCGTGCTCGCTCATCTTGTCCGCGCTCCACGGGGGATCCCACACCAGGTTGAGTTCGATCTCGGCGTCTGCCGGCACCAGCGCCTCCAGCGCATGCCGCGCATTATCGAGGATCATTTCTCCCATCGGGCAGGCCGGCGTGGTCATGGTAAGGTCGATACGCAGCCTGTCGTGCGAAATCTCCACGCCGTAGATCAGGCCCAGATCGACAATGTTCATGCCGACTTCCGGATCGATGACACTGCGCAGGGCCGCTCGCGCCTCTTCCTCCGAAGGCATTCTTGATTGTATGGACATCGCTCGATCCGTAGATGCATGGTGACGGCTCATTTTAACCCATCGCGACCGACCGATTTTTCATTTCGCCGTTACCGCGCTATCATGTGCACAATTTGACAATACCATGCCGCCCCCATGAGTACGTTCAAAGTCCTTCAGTTCAACATGCAGTTTGGCCAGGGTTGGGATGATGCAGATCCCGACGGCGCGCCCGTCGACCTCGATCTGACCATCTCGGAGATCCTCCGCCATGACGCGGATGTCGTGCTGTTGCAGGAAGTGGAGCATGCACAGTCCGGCGGCGTGCAACAAGATCCGCCGCCCAATTACACCCGGCTGAAAGCGGCGCTTAAGGGCTATGACAGCTATTTTTCCTACCCGAAGGCCGACCCGCGCGAATTGCCTTTCGGCATAGGGCTGGCCATCTTCTCGAAAACGCCGTTGCGCGACACCTTCAGGCACGACCTGCCGTCACCGCCGATCGAGTTCGAATTCATGGGTAAGAAGAAGACACCCACCGACCGCCTTCTCATCGGCGCAAAGACCACGCTTGCCGGCCACGATCTCCAGCTCTTCAATACCCACCTTTTGGCGTATTTCATGCTCAACTCGTCAAGCGAGGGTCACATCGAGCAGCGCCAGCTCGTCATCGAGCAGTTGCACCGCGCAAGCGGCCCTGCGCTGCTCGGCGGGGATTTCAACGTCAGCAAACATCACTCGCTGGTCAGGCAGTTTGCCGAAACCGGCTACCAGACGGTGCAGGCGGAAGAGATCACATGGCGGCGGCGCCCTTACATACTCGACCACGTCTTCTACAACCGCCACCTGCGGCCGGTACGTTACGCCGTGAAGCCGACGATGTCCTCCGATCACCACATGCTCGTGGTGGAGTTCGAGTTCACAGACCCCGCCTAGGTCCACCGCATCGCACTTGGCGCACCGGTTCCTGCCGGGCTCCGGATGCTGGTCGGCGCTAATGTATCGCCACGTTCCGATCGGGCACGCCTTGTTTTGCCGAGCGCGCCGACACGCGATCCAGCAGCCTGCGCATATTGCCCAGTGACGCCAGGTGCAGATATGCCAGACCCAGCGCACCGCTACGGAAAAGCTGCGGCAGCTTGTCATCGGCGATCTGCCCGAACTTCGCCTCGTCGATCATGTAGAAATCATTCAGCTGGAAGGTCTCCCCGGTGGCCGTGTCAAAGCGTGCGCCTTGCTGTACGAACAGGCCGAGGTCATGGAGTTGTCTGGAGATCGACTCGGTGCGCGCGAATTCCTGCTGGAAATTCTGCAGGAACTGCATCACTTCGTTCATGCGCGGTTCCAGTTTGCCTTCCGCATTGATCAACAGTTCGCCGTGATCGACGTTCAGCGCGGGACAGCCCTCGTCTATGCATACCACCAACTGGCCTTGCGCACCGCCTTCGGCCATCACGAACGGATAGCGGCGCACGAAAGCCGGGATGTAGCGCGCATCCCACTTGCCCTGTTCATCGACAAACAGGTTCTCCCCGTTGCGCACTCCGAGCAACACGACCGGGCGCATCTGCTGGTCCTGTCCGCGAACAAACACGATGGGGTATTCCCGCGCCGCCTCGGCGAACTCCACCCCCGCTATCAGCACCGCGGTGGTGTCGCGTGCGAAAGAAAAATTGGCCTCGTTGGCCGCGAATTTCAGATTGCGATGCGCTTCTGAATTCAGCGCCACCACTTTGCGGTAAAAAGCGAATGCCGTCATGCTGTTCTCTCCCTGATTAACACGATAAAAGTCTACCCGTACAGCCTGCGCCCACGGATCCGCGCGCGATGCGCCTTGCGTTGCTCGGCTTCGGTCAACGGCCTGGGTTTTTTGCCCTCGAACGGATTCCTGCTGGAATTGAATTGTATCCTGAGCGGCGTACCCTGCAGCTTGAAGGCCTCGCAGAAGGTGTGTTCCAGATAGCGCGTATAGCTGTCCGGCACATCATCCAGCCCGCTGCCATGGACCACGATCAGCGGCGGATTGCTTCCGCCCTGGTGGGCGTAACGCATCTTGGGGCGGAAACGCCCGCCTTTCGGTGGCTGTTGCTTCTCGATGGCGGCGATCAGGACACGCGTGAGCTTCGGCGTCGGCAGCTTCGCCATCGCCGCCGCATAGGCTTCGTCCACCGACTTCAGCACCTTGTCCACGCCGGTGCCGTTCAGCGCGGAGATGTAGTGCAGCTTGGCGAAACTCAGGAAATGCAGCTTGCGCTCGATATCGCGCTTGACCTGGTCGCGCTGATGCTCGTCCAGCCCGTCCCACTTGTTGACCGCCAGTACCAGTGCACGCCCCGCCTGCAACACGAAATCCGCGACATGCGCGTCCTGTTCGGTGATCTGGTCGCGCCCGTCCACCACCAGCACCACCACGTTGGCGTCCTCGATGGCCTGCATGGTCTTGATCACGGAGAACTTCTCCACCGCCTCATCCACCTTGCCGCGCCGCCGCACCCCCGCGGTATCGATGATGGTGTACTGCCTGCCGCCGCGCTCGAAGTCGATGTAGATGGAATCGCGCGTGGTGCCCGGCTGGTCGAACGCGATCACGCGCTGCTCGCCGAGGATGGCGTTCACCAGGGTGGACTTGCCGACATTCGGGCGGCCGACGATGGCGAGCTTCGGCGGCTTCTCTCCGGTGGATCCTTCCTCGGCAGATCCCTCATCGTCCGCGAGCGGGAAATTCTCCAGCGCGATCTCGACCACCTCCTCGACGTTGTCGCCGTGCGCCGAGGAGATCGGCAGCGGCTCGCCCAGCCCCAGCTCGAAGAAATCGGCAGCCACCCTGGCGCGCTGCATCCCCTCCGCCTTGTTGACCAGCAGCAGGATCGGCTTGCCGGTCTTGCGCAACTGCCCGGCGATGATGTTGTCCTGCGGCGTGCACCCGGCGCGGCCGTCGACCAGGAACAGCACCACATCGGCCTCGTCCACCGCCTGGCGGCTCTGCTTGGCCATCTCGTACAGGATACCTTCCTTCGCGACCGGCTCCAGCCCGCCGGTATCCACCACCAGATACGGCCTGTCGCCCACTCTGCCGCGCCCGTAATGGCGGTCGCGCGTGAGGCCGGGCAGATCGGCGACCAGCGCGTCGCGGCTGCGCGTGAGGCGGTTGAACAAGGTGGACTTGCCCACGTTCGGACGACCTACTAAAACAAGTGTGGGCAACATTTCGATGACCTTGAATGAATTTGTGTGGAGGTAAAGGACGAAAGGAATGGCTCCGGTTTATCCCTTACCCCTTGGGCACCAACGGTGCGATCCCTTTCCTTCTCTCTCTTCTAACGTATGGACAACGAATACAGCCCGCCGTCGCGGGTTTGCACCAGCAGCCCGTTGTCGAACCCGATCGGCGCGGCCTGTATCGCGCTGCCATCCAGCTTGATGCGCGCGACGAAGCTGCCGTCCTCGCGGTTCAAGCCGTGCAGGTAGCCTTCATGATCGCCCGCCGCCACGAAGTTGCCCAGCGCATAAGGTGCCGCGGTATCGCGCAGGAGCAGCTTGTCGTTCTTCCATACCGTGCTGCCGCTGGCCTTATCCAGCGCGATCACCGATCCGTTCGTGTCGCTGATATAGAGATACTTGCGCAGCAGCATCATGCCCTTGTCGCTGGAGATATCGCGATTCCACAGCGGGCTGCCCTGCACCGCCTCATAACACGCCACGCGCCCCTGGAAAGCGATGGCGCAGACCTGCTCGTCATCCGCCACCGGATTGCTGGTGATGTCGCTGATGCGCTCCAGTTCGGTGCTGCCGCGCGGTTGCGATACCGACACTTCCCACAACACCGAGCCATCCTTGATCTTCATGGCAACCAGCTTGCCGCCGGCAAATCCCGCAAAAGCCACATCGCGCTGCAATGTCACCCCGGCATGGCTGCGCACCACCAACGCCGGCGTGCTGCGTTCATACAGCCAGACGCGCTTGCCGTCCGCCGTGTTCAGGCCGGCGATGCGCCCATCTCCGCTGCGCACGATCACCACGCCTTCCGCCGCTTGCGGCGCGCTCAGCACTTCGCTGGATACCCGGCTTCTCCAGCGCAGCTTGCCGTCTTCGCCGTAAGCCAGCACCTCGCCCTTGTCGCTGCCGATGAGCACCAGCCCCTCGCCGCTGCCCACGCCGCCGCTAACCGTGATGCCGCTTTCGACATGCCACACCGGCTTGCCGGTGGCACGGTCCAGCCGCGTCAGAGTGCCCTTGCCGGATGCGCCGTAGATCGCGTCACTGGTCAGTGCCGGCTGCAGCAGGCTCGCGCCGGAATCGCCGAGGTCGGCATGCCAGCGCACCTCGAATCGGGCGGTCTCGCCGAATTCCGCCAGCTTGGCAGGCTCCGTCGCGTCATTCTTGCTGCCGAGCCAGTCTTTCATAGTCGATTTCACCGACGAGCAGCCGCCCAGCGCAAGCAAGGCGGACAACGCCAACAAACGCACCAGTTTCATTTCGCTTCCCCGAGCGCGTCCAGCTTCATCTCGAGCACGTTGCGGTACATGCTCTTGGCATCGGTCTTTTCATAAGCCAGCTTATAGGCGGACCTGGCCTCCTCGTTCTTGCCCTGCGCGCTCAACACGTCGCCCCGCAGGTCGGCATACAGACCATCGAACGAGGCCGGATGCCTGGCCTCCAGCAGCTTCATGGCATCCGCATGATTCTTCTCGTCCAGCAGCACTGCCGCCAGACGCAGGCGCGCCACGTCCTTCAGGCTGTCTTCACCGCCATGATCGATGACCCATTGCAGTTGGGTCCTGGCGCGCGCCACATCCCTGTCCTGCTCGTTCACCTGTGCCGCCAGCAGCGCGGCGCGCGGGGCATAGCCGCTGGAGGCATACCTCTCCATCACCGCGGCGGCGGCATCGTTGACGCGCTTTGCGTCACCGCTTTCCATCTGCCTGACGAACTCGGCATACAGGGTCGCCGCCTCCATGGATCGTTTGCTCTGGTAATACTGCCAGCCGCGCCAGCCGCCCATCGCGACCACCGCGACCAGCAGCACGCCGAGCACCTTGTTGCCGTTGTCCTTCCACCACGCCTTGAGCGCGTCGATCTGTTCCTGTTCCTGCAAGTCCAATGCCGCCATGTTCACTCCTGCTTGATGATTTGATTGACCGCTACGATGAGATCCTGCACGCTCACCCGAACCTGTTCGCCACCCTGCATCGGCTTGAGGCTGACCTCGCCGGCCTGCGCCTCGTCGTCACCGATCACCACCGCCACCGCCGCGCCGCTGGCATCGGCTTTTTTCATCTGTGCCTTGAAGCCGCCGCCGCCGCAGTGCAGCAGTACGCGCAACCGGTCATCGCGCAACCGCTCCGCCACCTTGCTGGCCACCTGGCCGGCCAGCTCGCCCTGGTGCACCACATACACATCCACTTCCGCCTTGGGCAGCGCCATGCCGTCTTCGTGCAGCAGCGCCAGCAGCCGCTCCACACCCATCGCGAAACCCATCGCCGGAGCCGGCCTGCCGCCGATCTGCTCGACCAGGCCGTCATAGCGCCCGCCCGCGCACACCGTACCCTGCGCGCCGAGGCGCGTGGTGACCCATTCGAACACGGTGCGGTTGTAATAGTCCAGACCGCGCACCAGGCGCGGGTCGATCTCGAACGCAACATCGTGGCGTTTCAGGATCGCCTGCACTTCGCCGAAATGCTTCAGCGCGTCCTCATCCAGCTCATCCGCCAGCCGGGGCGCGCCGGCGATCAGTTCCTGCATCGCCGGATTCTTGCTGTCGAGGATGCGCAGCGGGTTGGTGTACAGGCGGCGCGTCGCGTCGGCATCCAGAGCCTCGCGGTGCCGCTCGAACCAGGCGATCAGCTTCACGCGGTGCCGGTGCCGCGAGGCCGCGTCGCCCAGCGTGTTCAGTTGCAGCGCGACATCGCGCAGCCCGAGCCTGCGCCATAGCCGCGCGCACATCAGGATCTGCTCGGCATCGATGTCCGGCCCGGCGAAGCCCAGCGCCTCCACGCCGATCTGGTGGAACTGCCGGTAACGCCCTTTCTGCGGGCGCTCGTGGCGGAACATCGGCCCGGCGTACCACAGGCGCTGCGGCGCGTTATACAGAAGGTTGTGCTGCAACACCGCGCGCACGCAGGAGGCCGTGCCTTCCGGGCGCAGCGTCAGGTGGTCGCCGTTCAGCGCATCCTCGAAGCTGTACATCTCCTTCTCGACGATGTCGGTCACCTCGCCGATGGCGCGCTTGAACAGTGCGGTCGGCTCGACCAGCGGCATGCGGATGTTGCGGTAGCCGTAGCCGTGCAGCCAGTCGCGCACCTCCTCCTCGAACCACAGCCACAGCTCCGCCTCGTCCGGCAGGATGTCGTTCATGCCGCGTACGGCTTGCAAGGTCTCGTTGCTCATAAATAATCCTGGTGAGTGGGGAGTGGTGAAGCCCGCTCCCCTACTTCCTGCTCACGTATTTTTTAGCCACATACTCGTCCACGATGCGCGTGAACTCCGCCGCGATGTTGTCGCCGCGCAGGGTCAGCGCCTTCTCGCCGTCGATATACACCGGCGCGGACGGGCTCTCTCCGGTACCCGGCAGGCTGATGCCGATGTTCGCCAGCTTGCTCTCGCCCGGCCCGTTGACGATACAACCCATCACCGCGACGGTCATCTCTTCCACGCCGTCATACTGTCCGCGCCACACCGGCATCTGCGCGCGCAGATGTGCCTGGATGCCCTGCGCCAGTTCCTGGAACACGGTGCTGGTGGTGCGCCCGCAGCCGGGACAGGCGGTGACCATCGGCGTGAACGCGCGCAAGCCCATGGTCTGCAGTATCTCCTGCGCCACCACCACTTCCCGGGTGCGCGGCCCGCCCGGCTCCGGCGTCAGTGAAATGCGTATCGTGTCGCCGATGCCTTCCTGCAACAGCACCGCGAGCGCCGCCGTGGAAGCCACGATGCCCTTGGAACCCATGCCCGCCTCGGTCAGCCCGAGGTGCAGCGCGTAGTCGCATTGCCGCGCCAGCGTGCGGTACACCGCGATCAGGTCCTGCACCTCGCTGACCTTGCAGGACAGCACGATGCGATCGTGCGCCAGACCGAGCTCCCCGGCGCGCTGCGCGCTTTGCAGCGCGGAGGCGATCAGCGCGGCGCGCGTCACCTCGCGCACGTCCCTGGGTTCGGCCAGGCGCGAGTTCTCGTCCATCATGCGCACCACCAGCCCTTGGTCGAGGCTGCCCCAGTTCACGCCGATGCGCACCGGTTTCCCGTGGCGCACCGCCGCCCCGATCATGATCGAGAACGGGTCCTCGTCGCTGCGGCTGCGCCCGACGTTGCCCGGGTTGATGCGGTACTTCGCCAGCACCTGCGCGCATTCCGGGAACCCGGTCAGCAGGCGGTGGCCGTTGTAATGGAAATCGCCGACCAGCGGCACCTCGCAACCCATCGCGTCGAGGCGCTTATGGACCTCCGGCACCGCCGCGGCGGCTTCCGGGGTGTTCACCGTGATGCGCACCAGTTCCGAGCCGGCCTCGGCCAACTCATAGACCTGCCGCACCGTCGCCTCGATGTCGGCGGTGTCGGTGTTGGTCATGGATTGCACCACGATCGGCGCACCGCCGCCCAGCGGCACCTTGCCGACCTGCACCTTCCGCGACGGACGGCGCCTGATGATGGCTCTGCTCATGTCATTCCAGCGTCAGGCGCGCCACTTCGCTCGATGAATTGGTGTGGGGCGCCAGGTCGACCTGTTTGCCGCGATGGTAGAGCTGCACCGATGCGGCACGGCCGATCACCAGCGAGAACGGCGCCTGCCCGTTCAAAGACAGCTCGCTGCCGCGCGGATTGACCTGCGACGACAGTATCCCGCCATCCCTGTCCCTGACTTCCGTCCATGACTCTTCACCGAACGCCAGGCGCAACGCGGCGGCCTGCGGCACAATCCGGGACGGCGCCTTCGCCGCCGGTACCGGTACCGGAGGTTGTGCCGTCTCCTCCGGAGGCCGCGTTGCCTTTGCGGCGGGCAGCGCAACCACGCCGCTCCCGGCAACTGCCGGGGCCGTGATGATCTGCATGTCCTCCGGCAAGGGGACCGGTGTTTCAACCCGCGCCATCTCAGGCTCCGCAGGCGGCGTCGTGAAATGCCATACGGCAAAGGCGACGACCAGGACCGACAGCAGCAAGGCCGCGCCCAGCCAGATCAGGTTCTGCCGTTGCGGCGAATGCGCGCTCGGGAAGGGCGCCTCGACGGAGACCGGCGCCAGCGATGCCGGTTCCGCGTTCACCTGCGGCAGGAATGCCAATAACGGCTGCGCATCCAGCTGCAATATCTTGGCATAACTGCGCACGAAACCGCGCACGAACGTTATCTCGGGCAGATGCTGGAGATCATCGGCTTCCAGCGCCTCTATCTGGCGCGGCGCAAGCCTGATCTGCGCGGATACGTCCGCGATGCCAAGGCCGAGGCGCTCGCGCGCCTCGCGCAGCGTCTTCCCCAGCGAAGCCGCCGGCATCACGGCGGGGCTATCGCCTTGTCCGGCGTTATTCTCGGAAAACTGTTCCATCATTCCCTGTGCATGAGCAATCGGGTCTCGCGCGCGTCCGGGAAACGTTTGCGCAACTGCATGCCATAGCTGGCTTCGGCATTGCGGTCGCCTGCCTTGCGTTCGATGCGCACTGCCAGCCAGAGTTGCTCCGCCGTCAGGCTGTCGGACCTCTCCGAAAAACCCGCGAAGTATTTCTTGGCGGCAGCGTAATCGCCATTATCGAAATTCAGCTCGGCCATAGCCAGTAGCGCTTGCGGCAAACCGGGCTGCACCTGCAGCGCGCGTTGCAGGAACTCCTCCGCATCCCTGTCGTTACCCGCTTTTCTGGAGCATTTCCCGGCGTTCAGATAGGCGATCTCCGGCGTGGCATACAGCGGGTTCTTGAGCGCCGCCATGAAGTGCGGGATCGATTCCTTCTCCTTGCCGCGCTCGCACAGGAACCAGCCGTAGTTGTTGTGCGCCTGGGAATCGTTGCGGTCGAGGCGCAGGCTTTGCTGGAAGTCATCCTCCGCCTCCTTGTGCTCGCGCAACGCCATATGGATCAGGCCGCGCACGTTATAGGCCGGCGCGTAGTTCGGGTCGGCCTGCAAGGCCATGTCTATCTCGCCCAGCGCGATGCCCATCTGCGCTCGCTCGTAATACATGCCCGCCAGCTCGGTATGCACCTTCGCGCTGGCGCTGGCGCGCGATCTATACTGCTCCGGGGTGGCCTGCTCCCCGCCGGATGGCGTGCCGCAGCCCGCCAGAACGGTCAACGAAAACGCAAGGGCAATCAGTCTTTTCATCGGCTCACCTCGGCTGTCTTAACCATGCAGCGCCGCCGGGCGCGGCATGGTTCGTCTGGTCTTGTCCTGCACCACCCCGGCCAGCTGCCCGCATGCCGCGGCGATGTCGTCACCGCGCGTCTTGCGCGTGGTGGCCACGATATCCGCCTCCATCAGCACCTCGCGGAAGCGGCGGATCGCCTCCGGCTTCGAGCGCCGGTAATGCGTCTGCGGGAACGGGTTGAACGGGATCAGGTTGAACTTGCACGGCACGTCGCGCACCAGCCGCACCAGCTCGCGCGCCTGCTGCTCGCTGTCGTTCACGCCGTCCAGCAGCACGTACTCGAAGGTGATGAAGTCGCGCGGCGCCTTCTCCAGATAGCGCTTGCACGCCGCCAGCAGTTCCTTGAGCGGGTACTTCTGGTTGACCGGCACCAGCTCGTCGCGCAGCTTGTCGTTCGGCGCGTGCAGCGACACCGCCAGCGCGACCGGACATTCGTCGCGCAACCGGTCCATCGCCGGCACGATGCCGGAAGTGGACACCGTCACGCGGCGGCGCGACAGACCGTAGGCATGATCGTCCAGCATCAGCCGCAGCGCGCTCACGGTATGGTCGAAATTCAGCAGCGGCTCGCCCATGCCCATCAGCACCACGTTGCTGATCTGCCAGTTGCCTCCCAAGTCTTTACCAAGCTCATGGTTCGCCCACCACAACTGGCCGATGATCTCGGCGGTCGACAGATTGCGGCTGAAACCCTGCTTGCCGGTCGAGCAGAACGCGCACTCCAGCGCGCAACCCGCCTGCGTCGAGAC
Organism: Gallionella sp.; assembly: GCA_044230015.1. Taxonomy (GTDB): domain Bacteria; phylum Pseudomonadota; class Gammaproteobacteria; order Burkholderiales; family Gallionellaceae; genus Gallionella. The sequence goes on from JBGARW010000025.1 coordinate 16,307, forward strand.
GCACAGGGTTCCCCGGTCAATCTCCGGAATATACACGGTCTCCACCGCGTTACCGGTACCCATGTCCAGCAGCCATTTGCGCGTGCCGTCATCAGACAGCTCCTCGCGCATCACCTTTGGCGCCTGCACACAGGCGATCTGCTTCAGCTTTTCGCGCAACGACACCGCAAGGTCGCTCATCGCATCGAAATCGGACTCCCCGGCCTGATAGACCCAGCGCAGCACCTGCCGCGCGCGGAACGGCTTCTCGCCGTGTTCCGCGAACCAGGCAGTCAGTCCGGCAGGATCGAAGTCGAGGAGATTGGTCTTCATCAACGGGAATGGATGTTCTTCGCCGCGAAGAAATAGGCGATCTCGGTCTTCGCATTCTCGGCGGAATCCGAACCGTGCACCGCGTTCGCGTCGATACTGTCGGCGAAATCGGCGCGGATCGTGCCCTTGTCGGCCTTCTTCGGGTCGGTGGCGCCCATCAGGTCGCGGTGCTTCAGGACCGCATTCTCGCCTTCCAGCACCTGGATCATCACCGGGCCGGAGATCATGAACTTGACCAGGTCGTTGAAGAACGGACGGGCGCGGTGCACCGCGTAGAAACCTTCCGCCTCGGTGCGGGTCAGGTGGCGCATCTGGGCGGCAACGACCTTCAGGCCGGCGTTCTCGAAGCGGGTATAGATCTGGCCGATGACGTTCTTCGCCACGGCATCGGGTTTGATAATCGACAGGGTACGTTCAACAGCCATGCTACGCTCTCCAAATGGTTAAAGTTGATCAGGGAATTTCGGGAGCGCAATTCTATCAGGCTTTGCCCGCCGTGTCGCAGGCGGCAGGCCGTGCGATGCGTGGAAGGTGCCGTATTCGGACCACCCCGGATTCAGGGCGCCAGATACACCGATACACCCGCCTCGCCGGCACTCGTCTGGTACTCCGCCGCGATCGCCACCCCCGGCACGCAGACCAGTTCGTCGCCGCAATACAGCAGCGGCAGCCGCTCGCGCCGCCACGGCGGGACATGGTGTTCCTGCAGCAGGTTCTTCAGGGTGCGCGTCGCGGCGTTCGGATGCGGACGCAGGGTCTCGCCGCCGCGCCGCAGGCATAGCGTCACCGGCGCGCGCTGCAACCTTTCCAGGCTGACGCCCTGCCCCGTCTTTCGAGTAAACGCCAAATGTGCATCCAGTGCAGGCCAGTCCAGCCCGGCTTCGCCTTGCCACGGCAGCACCAGGTCCGGGTCGAATCCGCCCAGCGCGCGCTGCGCATAGACCCTGCCTTGATAGCGATGTATCTCCCATCCACCATATCCAACGCAGACTGTCGCATCCTGCCGCGCACCGCACAGTTGGCACAGCATGTCTTCCAGCTGCGCGGCTTGCGGCATCGGCGCACCGAGGCTGTGCAGGAAATAGCGCAGCAGGTTCTTGGCGCGCGGCTGGCTCAGCGCATGCAAGGTCATAACAGCCAGTGTATCGCCGTGTATCGCTTGTGTAGCATCCAGTCGCGCCAGGTCGTCGAGCAGCTTGCTCGCCTCGGCGAAATGCTGCGCGCTGCGCGCCAGTGTGTCGCGGCAGGCGGGGAACCTTTGCTCCAGCAGCGGCAGCACGCGGTGGCGCAGGAAATTGCGCGGGTAGCCGTCGTCGGCGTTGCTCTCGTCCTCTATCCATTGCAGGTTCTCAGCTGCGGCATGGTCAAGGATCTCCTGACGAGAACAGTGCAATAACGGCCGCAATAGACCGGGCCGGCCTGCACGCCCGGCAGATAACGGCATGGCCGCCGCGCCCCTGACACCCGCGCCGCGCAGCAGCTGCAGCAGCAGGGTCTCGGCCTGGTCGTCGGCGTGGTGCGCCAGGGCGACGAAGTCACATGCCTGTTTGGCGAACGCCGCGTGGCGCAACTTGCGCGCCGCGGCCTCGATGCCGTGTTCGCGCAACGGCGCGATGTCCACCCGTTCGACATGCAGCGGAACGGCGTAACTTGCGCAGAGTCCGGCACAGAACTCCGCCCACGCATCGGCATTGGGGCTGATGCCGTGATGGACGTGCAAGGCCGAGAGCCGCCAGGAGAAGCGCGGCGCGAGTCCGTGCAGCAGGTGCAGCAACACGACGGAATCGACCCCGCCGCTCAGGCCGACCAGGATGGAGCTGCGCGCAGGCGCCAGCGGCGCGAGTTGCGCCGCAAGGCGTTCAGAGAGTTCGTTCCGGGAATGCATCGTGCGCCCGAGGGGATGCCATCCTGCACTAAAGCCGGGATGGCGGGTTACTGGAGGGTGACTTCCTTGAACTTGCCATAGCTCATCAGGCGGTTGAAGCGGTCTTGCAACAAGTTAGCCACGGGTTTGTTCTGCACCGCCTTCAGCGTGTCCTGCAACGCCTTCTTCACGTTCTGCATGGTCGCCGCATAATCGCGGTGCGCGCCGCCCGGCGGCTCGCTGACGATCTTGTCCACCAGCCCCAGCGTCTTCAGGCGCGTCGCGGTGATGCCCAGCGTCTCCGCGGCATCCGGGGCTTTTTCCGCGCTCTTCCACAGGATCGAGGCGCAGCCTTCCGGCGAGATCACCGAGTAGGTGCTGTATTGCAGCATCAGTACCCGGTCGCCGACGCCGACCGCCAGCGCGCCACCGGAGCCGCCTTCGCCGATCACCACGCAGATCACCGGTACCCGCAGCCGGCTCATCTCGAACAGGTTGCGGGCGATGGCCTCGCTCTGTCCACGCTCCTCGGCGCCGATGCCGGGATAGGCCCCCGGCGTGTCGATGAAGGTCAATACCGGCAGCCGGAAGCGCTCGGCCAGCTTCATCAGCCGCAGCGCCTTGCGATAGCCTTCCGGGCGCGGCATGCCGAAGTTGCGGTAAATCTTCTCCTTGGTGTCGCGCCCTTTCTGATGGCCGATCACCAGTACCGGCTGACCGTCCAGCCGCGCCAATCCGCCGACGATGGCATGGTCGTCGGCGAAGGCGCGGTCGCCGTGCAATTCCTGAAAATCGGTGAACAGTCGTTCCACATAGTCCAGGGTGTAAGGTCGTAGCGGGTGGCGGGCGATTTGCGAGATCTGCCATGGCGTCAGGCTGGCGAAGACGGAGTCGGTAAGTGCCTTGCTCTTGGCCTCCAGCCGAGCGATCTCGTCGTGAATATTGAGATCCTGCTCGGCGCTGAGATGCCGCAGCTCCTTGAGCATCGCCTCCAGTTCGGCGATGGGTCGTTCGAAGTCCAGACAATTGTTCGGGTTCATCGGCGTCCTTTCGAGGATCAGCTCTGCTCGGGGATGCGTATGGCCAGATACAGCGATTCGTTGTCCCGCCGCACCAGGACCGGCACCGCCTTGCCCTTGGGCAGCTCCTTGACCAGTTCCACGAACTGGCTGGCGCTTTTTACCGGCGTGTAATTGACTTCCAGGACGATATCGTCCGGATACAGGCCGGCGTTCGCGGCCGGACCTTCGTCGAGCGTGGTGACCAGTACTCCGCGCTCGTCCGCGCCCAGGGCGCGGCGCTGTTCGTTGCTCAGATCGGCAACGGTGATTTGCAGCAGCGGATCGCTGTATTCGTCCATGGTGGAAACGGTTTCCTCGGTCGCTTCCAACCGGGCGATGGTGGCCTTGATTTCCAGCGGCTCACCGTTGCGCAGGATCGACATGGGCACGGTTTTGCCGACCGGAGTCACGCCGATCATTCGCGGCAGTTGCGAGGAGTCCTCCACCGGTTCGCCGCCGTAGCGCAGAATGATGTCGCCCTGCTTGAAGCCGGCGCTGGCGGCCGGACTGTCCGGCAGGATCTGCGCGACCAGCGCCCCGCGCGGCCGATCCAGCTTGAACGCGTCGGCCAGATCGTTGTTGACTGCTTGTAGCAGTACACCTAGCCAGCCGCGAGTGACCTCGCCGGTGGATTTGATCTGTTCGACCACCTGCATCGCCAGCTTGATGGGAATGGCGAACGACAGGCCCATGTAGCCGCCGGTGCTGCTGTAAATCTGCGAATTGATCCCGACCACCTCGCCGCGCAGGTTGAATAGCGGGCCGCCGGAACTGCCGGGGTTGACCGCGACGTCGCTTTGAATGAACGGCACATAGGTGCCGCTGGGCAGGTTGCGGCCGACCGCGCTGACGATGCCTTGGGTGGCGGTGTGCTCCAGGCCGAAGGGCGAGCCGATGGCCAGCACCCATTCGCCGACTTCCAGTGCGTCGGAATCGCCGATTTTCACGGCCGGCAGATCCTCGCCATCGATTTTCAGCAAGGCGACGTCGGTCATTTCGTCCACGCCGATCAGCTTGGCCGGTCGCTCCCGCTGGTCGCTGAGCCGGACGATGATCTTGTCGGCGTCCTGGGCAACGTGGGCATTGGTCAGGATATAGCCGTCGGGCGAGAGGATGAACCCCGAGCCCAGCGAGTTGGTCTGGTGTTCGCTGGGCAATTCCGGGCGATCCTGAAAGAAGCGCTTGAAAAATTCCAGATAGGGGTTGTCGGCACCCGGCTGCCCCGGTAGGCCGGGGATGCGGGTGGGGCTCTTTCGGTTGGGGGTCTGGGTGGTGCTGATATTGACGACGGTCGGTTCGTTCTGTTTGACCAGCTTGCGAAAGTCCGGCGGAGGGACTTCGGTGGCGGTGCGGGCCGGCGCGACAGTCACCCAGCACAGGGACAGTGCAAGCAGCGCGAATTGGAGCAGTTGGCGAGGATGGGTCATGGTGGCGATCATTTCCTGGAGTCGATGGAGTGCGGCTGCGCGTCGTGGGGGGAGTGTGGCGCGCGGGGGCGGTCAAGCCGGATTTCGGTGCGGTTTGCGTGGTATGGAATAGTTGGCGATACTCGGAATGTGGGGTGATGCGGGCGGATGGTGCCGTGGACCGGGTGGCCGAAGCGAACATCGCCTCTGGATACGGCTTGCCGTGATGCGCTTGAATCAGCGACGGGAGATGGAAGATGGGACAGGGTTCGGAGCAGATGGTGGACGATCATGAGAAGGCGACTCAATACCTTTACGAGTTGGCGCTTAAATTACTGGAGTTGGGGGGATCGGATATCTTCATCACCGCCGGCAGCCCACCGGCGCTTAAGGTCAACCAGTTGGTGCGTCGGCTCGGCGACCAGAGACTGAGGCCGCAGCAAACCATGCTGCTGGTGCGTTCGATCATGAACGACCGGCAGGTGCGGGAGTTCGACCAGCATCGCGAAGTCAATTTTTCCTTGAATTTTCCCGACGTCGCGCGCTTTCGGGTCAGCGCCTTCACCCAGCGCGGTAGCGCTGGCATGGTGCTGCGCTTGATCCAGCAGCGGATCCCGACCATCGAGGAGCTCCACCTGCCGCCGATCCTCCAGGACGTTGCCATGACCCAGCGCGGTCTGGTGATTTTCCTCGGCGGTACCGGTTGCGGCAAGACCACGTCCATGGCGGCCATGGTGGATTATCGCAATGGCCAATGCCAGGAGCACATTATTACCATTGAGGATCCCATCGAGTTTTTCCATCGACACAAGCAATGTTTGGTGGACCAGCGTGAAGTCGGCACGGATACCGAGTCCTACGAGGTGGCCCTGAAGAACACGCTGCGTCAAGCGCCCAACGTGATTTTGATCGGCGAGGTGCGAGATCGGGAGACCATGCAGGCCGCGATCAATTTCGCCGAAACCGGCCATCTATGCTTGACTACCCTGCATGCCAACAATACCGATCAGGCCTTCGATCGCATCATTAATTTTTTCCCCGAGGAGAAACGGGCGCAGGTGCTGATGGATCTGTCCTTCAACGTAAAGGCGTTCATTTCGCAGCGCCTGCTGCCGCGCGAGGACCAGCCGGGGCTGGTTCCGGCGGTGGAGATCCTGCTCAACACCCCGCTGATGGCCGAGCTGATCTTTCAGGGGCGGGTCAAGGAGCTCAAGAGCGTGATGGCCCGTTCCAGCGAACAAGGCATCGTGACTTTCGATGATGCCTTGTTCGATCTGTACGAATCCAGCCGGATCAGCTACGAAACCGCGATCCGCCACGCCGATTCCGCCAACAACCTGCGACTGCGGATCAAGCTGGAAAGCCGGTGGCCGCCGCCGCGAGCCGCTGGCGAGGGTCATTTGCAGATCCAGGAAGACCGCAAACGCTGAACGATCCACCCGGTGGCCAGCGGCGATCGCATCCGATTTTCGCGGTCCATCCACCGTGTCCCGTTTGATCCATCGGGTATGCGTCGCCGCCGCCGGGTTTTATCCGTGGCCGTCGTGATGGCCAGTGGTCAATTGCGACAAGGAGGTGGTCGGTTACCTTCTCCCTCCACGGCATCTTGTGGTGTCGGCAAGCGATCGTGACCCTGAATGAGGTCCGGGCGATGCAGACTTCAGGTCAGGCATCGTTGTTTCCCAGCACCACCTGCTTGCGCTGCTTGGCGAATTCCAACAAGCGGCGAATGGGCCGAACCGCCCGTTCGCGCACCGCCTCGTCGATGACGATCTCGTTCCGACCGGTTTCCAGTACCCGCGCCAGGTTGCGCAGACCGTTCATCGCCATCCACGGGCAGTGGGCGCAACTGACGCAGGTTGCACCTTTGCCACCGGTAGGCGCTTCCAGGAAAATTTTGTCCGGCGCCGCCTGCTTCATTTTATGGAACAGACCATTGTCGGTGGCGACGATGAACTTTTTCGCCGGCAGCTTGCGCGCCGCTTCGACCAGCGCCGTGGTCGAGCCGACCACATCGGCCTGGGCAATGACATCCAGCGGCGATTCGGGGTGGACCAGCACCTTGGCGTCGGGATGCCGGGCGCGCAGCTTGCGCAGCCCGTCGGCCTTGAAGGCTTCGTGCACCACGCAGGAGCCGCTCCACAACAGCATGTCGACGCCGGTCTCCCGCTGCACGTAAGCGCCCAAGTGTCGGTCGGGCGCCCAAATCAGTTTTTCGCCTCGTTCGGCCAGATGGCGTATCAGATCCAGGGCGATACCCGAGGTGACCACCCAGTCGGAACGGGCTTTCACCGCCGCGCTGGTGTTGGCGTAGACCACCACTGTCCGTTCGGGATGCTGGTCGCAAAAGGCGGCGAACTCCTCGGGAGGGCAACCCAGATCCAGCGAGCACTCGGCATGCAGGTCCGGCATCAGTACCCGTTTTTCCGGATTGAGGATCTTGGCGGTTTCGCCCATGAAGCGCACGCCCGCCACCACCAAGGTGCTGGCTTGGCACTCGGTGCCGAAGCGAGCCATGTCCAGCGAATCCGATACATAGCCACCGGTGGCCTCGGCCAGTTCCTGCAATTCGGGCGAGGTGTAGTAATGAGCGACCAGAGTGGCGTCCCGTTCCACCAGCAAGCGTTCGATCTTCGCCACCAACGCCGCTTTTTCGGCGGCGTCCAGCGTCTCGATCACGGTGGGCGGCACCTGCACCGGCAACAGGCGATGGTCCTTGGTGAAAATTTCGGCAGTGACTGCGCTCATTCGTGGTTCTCCGGCGACCGTGTCGATCGCATTACTTGATCAGCTCAACCTGGCCAGGGTGCAGGGCTCGATACAAGCGGGCCGGCCGTCGGCCGCCGTGCCGCGCCAGCTCGCCGGTGGCTTCGATGCGATCCATCGCCAGTACGCGCTTGCGGAAATTGCGCTTGTCCAACGGTTCGCCCAGGATGATTTCGTGGACCGCCTGCAATTCGCTCAAGGTGAAGCGCTCCGGCATGAGTTGCAGGGCGATGGTGGAATACAGCAGTTTGGCCGCCAACCGGCGGCGGGCCACCGCGACGATCTCGCCGTGATCCAGGACCAACGGCGGCGGTTCGTCCACCGCTGCCCAGCGCGCGGCATCGCCCGCGGCCGGCACGCCGGCCGACCCGCTGGCGATGGGAATCAGCGCGAAGTAGGCCACCGCCACCATCCGCCGCGCCGGATTACGGTCCGGTCGACCGAAGGTGTACAACTGCTCCAGATACACATCGGACAGGCCGGTCTGTTCGGCCAACTGGCGGCGAGCGGCGGCGTCCAGGTCTTCGTCCACGCCGACCGGACCGCCGGGTAGCCCCCAGCCGGTGGTCTGTCGCGCCAGCAACACCTCCAGCCGTTCGCCGCGAATGGCGAACGGCACGATGTCGGTGGTCAGGGTCGGCAGGCTGGCGGTCGGCGAGTTCATCGGTGTTTTCATGTTGGTGTACAAACTACACCTTTATATTAGTGTCATTTGAACACTATTACAAGTAGATGACGGCGATTTTGCGGATCAGTGAAAACGAACGCCGGCGGATTTCGCTAGAATGCACCCCTACCAAAATACAATGCGGGAGAATCGATCATGGGGGTCCAGCGGGAAACGGTGGTGCTGGTGCATGGTTTGTACGTGCACGGCTTGTGGATGCGACTGCTTGAGTACTGGCTGGAAGAGGCTGGCTACCACACGGTGAATTATTCCTACCCGAGCATCACCCGCTCGCCGGCGGAAAATGCCGATGACTTGCACGCTTTGTTGAAGCCGCTGGATACGCCGATCATTCATTTCCTGGGCCACAGCATGGGTGGCCTGGTGGTGCGCTATTTATTCCACTATTACCCCGAACAGCGGCCTGGCCACATCGTGACCCTGGGCACGCCCCATCAGGGCAGCTACGCCGCTCGCATCATGCACGACAGTGGCTTGGGCCTGTTCGTGGGTCGGGGTTTGGAGGGTGGACTGATGGGCGATGCGCCAGCCTGGGTTGCGCCCAACCCAATCGGTTCGATCGCCGGCACTCTGAACATCGGCCTGGGCCTGCTGTTTCCCGGCATGCCGGCGCCGTCCGACGGCATGATCGCGGTGGTCGAAACGCAGTTTCCCGGCATGACCGATCATATTTGCCTGCCGGTTTCGCACATGCAGATGCTAGTGGATCCAACGACGATCGCTCAGTCTTGCGCGTTTTTTGCCACCGGCCGGTTTCGTCATGTCCGCTCTGCGCGACCGGAAGAGGGGATGCTAAACTGACCCTGATTTTTCAGGCACTGACGCCTAATTGACGCAAGAGGCTTGGCATGGCTGGACATAGCAAGTGGGCGAACATCCAACATCGGAAAAACACCCAGGACGCCAAACGCGGCAAGTTGTTCACCCGGCTGATCCGCGAGATCACCGTGGCGGCCCGCATGGGCGGCGGCGATCCCAATGCCAACCCGCGATTGCGGCTGGCGGTGGATAAGGCGCTGGCCGCCAACATGCCCAAGGACACCGTCGACCGGGCCATCAAGCGCGGCATCGGCGGGCTGGAGGGCGTGGAGTACGAGGAAGTTCGCTACGAGGGCTACGGGCCGGGCGGAGTGGCGGTGATGGTGGACGCCGTGACCGACAACCGCAACCGCACGGTGGCGGAAGTCCGTCACGCCTTCGGCAAATGCGGCGGCAATCTCGGCACCAGCGGTTCGGTGGCGTTCCAGTTCGTCGAGCAGGGGGTGCTGAGCTATCCGGCCGGCAGCGACGAGGATCGCCTCATGGAAGTCGCCATCGAGGCCGGCGCCGACGACGTGGTGAGCTACGAGGACGGCTCGGTGGACGTACTGACCAGTCCGGCGGCCTTTCAGGAGGTCAAGCAGGCCATGATCGCCGCCGGGCTGGAACCGGAGGCGGCGGAAGTGACCCAGCGCGCCGGCTCCAGCACCACCCTCGGTTTCGAGGATGCCCAGAAGATGGTCAAGCTATTGGAGATGCTGGAGGATCTGGACGACACCCAAAACGTCTACTCCAACGCCGACATTTCCGACGATATCCTGGCGAAACTCTGAGTGTGGCAACGGTTCGGTTGATGGGC
>JBGARW010000061.1:0-5768 GCA_044230015.1 Gallionella sp.
TCAAAAGCATAAAGGCACCTTTATAAATCCATTTTTCGGGCGCATCGCGGCGTTGCACGGTGCTCGCTTTTTCGCCTATCGAGTTGATATGTCTCGGGCGCTGCGCTCCGTGCGCCTTGCGCTGCATCCCGAAAACCTGAATCTCTAAAGGTGCCCATCATGGTTCCAGTCATTTGGTGAGTGTGCGCATCATACTCAACGCCACCGCTTCGGCAACCCGGATGCCGTCCACCGCCGCAGAAAGGATCCCGCCGGCGTAGCCTGCGCCTTCCCCGGCGGGATACAAACCCCGGGTGTTGATGCTTTGCAGGTCATCGTCGTGACGCTTGATGCGGACCGGCGACGAGGTGCGCGTCTCCACGCCGGTCAGCACCGCGTCCGGCAGGTCGAATCCCCTGATCTGTTTCGCAAAGGCGGGCAATGCCTCACGGATCGCGACGATCGCATAGTCCGGCAGGACGCTGCTCAAGTCGCATAGATGCACGCCCGGCGTATAGGATGGCTGCACTTCGCCGAATCTTGTCGATGGCTTGCCTGCCAGAAAATCACCGACCAGTTGCCCGGGGGCGCAGTAGTTCGCTCCGCCCAGTTCAAAGGCGCGCGATTCCCAGCGGCGCTGAAACTCTATCCCGGCGAGCGGGCCGCCGGGAAAATCTTCCGGAGAGATGCCAACCACGATGCCGCTGTTGGCGTTACGCTCGTTGCGCGAATACTGGCTCATGCCGTTGGTGACCACCCGCCCGGCCTCCGAAGCGGCGGCGACCACCGTGCCGCCGGGGCACATGCAGAAGCTGTACACCGAACGCCCGTTGCTGGCGTGGTGCACCAGTTTGTAGTCTGCCGCACCGAGCAGCGGGTTGCCCGCATTGTCTCCGTAGCGCGCGCGGTCGATCAGCGACTGCGGGTGCTCGATGCGCAAACCGACCGAGAACGGTTTGGCCTCGATATACACGCCGCGCCTGTGCAGCATCTCGAAGGTGTCGCGCGCGCTGTGCCCGATTGCGAGCACCAGATGGTTCGTGGCGATGCGTTCGCCGCTGCCGAGCACCACACCGCACACTTTTCCGTCATCGATCTCGATCTCATCCACGCGGCTCTCGAAGCGGATCTCGCCGCCCAGCGACTGGATGGTCTCGCGCATCTTCTCCACCATGCCGACCAGGCGGAAGGTGCCGATATGCGGATGGCTTACGTAGAGGATCTCTTCCGGCGCACCGGCCTTGACGAATTCCTCCAGCACCTTCCGGCCGAGGTGGCGCGGATCCTTGATCTGGCTGTACAACTTGCCGTCGGAGAACGTCCCCGCGCCGCCCTCGCCGAACTGCACGTTCGATTCCGGGTTGAGCACGCCCTGCCGCCACAGCCCGAAGGTGTCCTTGGTTCTTTCGCGCACCGCCTTGCCGCGCTCCAGGATCAGCGGGCGGAAGCCCATCTGCGCGAGGAGCAGCCCGGCGAACAGGCCGGCGGGCCCCATGCCGATCACGATCGGCCGTGAAGCTGGATTCTGCGGAGCCTGCGCGACGAAATGGTAGCCGGTGTCCGGCGCGGGTTTGACATGCGGGTCGTTCCCGAAGCGCGCAAGGACTTCCACCTCGTCGCGCAGCTCGACGTCCAGCGTGTAGATGAACAGGATGTGGCTCTTCTTGCGCGCATCCACGCCACGCTTGAACACGACATAGCGGATCAGTCGTTCGGCGGGGATGTCGAGCCGCTTGAGAATGGCGGCTTCAATCTCGCCCTCGGGATGCTCGATCGGCAGTTTGATCTCGGTCAGGCGCAGCATCGCTACTCCAGACCGCTGTCGAGCCCTGCCAGCACCATCTCCGCGGCACGTAGCACGGCGCGCGCCTTGTTCTGCGTCTCGGTCCATTCGTTGTCCGGCACCGAGTCGGCGACGATGCCCGCGCCGGCCTGCACGTACAGCATGCCGTCCTTCACTACGGCGGTGCGCAGCGCGATCGCCAGATCCATGTCGCCGTTGAAGCCCAGGTAGCCGACTGCACCGGCGTAGATGCCGCGCTTGCTCGGTTCCAGCTCGTCGATGATCTCCATCGCGCGTACCTTGGCCGCTCCGCTGACCGTGCCGGCAGGAAAGGTGGCCTTGAGCACGTCCATCGCGGTGAGCCCCGGCTTGAGGGCTGCCTCGACGTTGGAGACGATGTGCATCACGTGCGAATAGCGCTCGATGATCATCTTCTCGGTGAGCTTCACCGTGCCGTTCTGCGCGACGCGGCCGATGTCGTTGCGCCCGAGGTCGATCAGCATCAGGTGCTCGGCCAGCTCCTTGGGGTCGGCGAGCAGTTCCTCTGCAAGCCCGGCGTCCTGCTGCTGCGTCTTGCCGCGCGGGCGGGTTCCGGCGATGGGCCGCACCGTGACGGTATCGTCTTCCAGCCGCACGAGGATCTCCGGCGATGCGCCGACCACGTGATGGTCGCCCATGTCGTAATAGAACATGTACGGTGAGGGATTGACGCTGCGCAGCGCGCGGTACAGCGACAGGGGTGATGCGGGAAACGGCTGCGCCATGCGCTGAGACAGCACCACCTGCATGATGTCACCATCGAAGATGTATCGCTTGGCTTTTGCCACCGCGCTCTTGAACGCGGTCTCACCGAACTCGGAGTGTGCTTCGCCGCCGTGCATGGCCGGCGCGTGGGGGATGTTCACCGGCTGGCGCAATCGTACCGTCAGCTCGTGCAGGCGTTGCCTGGCCAGCGCGTAGGCATCGGCCTGTTCCGGGTTGGCATAGACGATGAAAGTGAGCTTGCCGGACAGGTTGTCCACCACCGCCAGCTGCTCGGTGAGCATCAGCAGGATGTCCGGTGTACCGAGGGTATCTGGCTTGCTGGAGATGTTTTTATTGTTTTCAGGGGCCAGGCGCGGCTCGATGTAACGGATCGTGTCGTAGCCGAAATAGCCCGCCAGTCCGCCGCAGAAGCGCGGCAGGCCGGGCAGCGAGGCCACCTTGAAACGCGTCTGGTATTCGCGGATGAAATCCAGGGGGTTTTCGACCTCGTGGGTGGTCTCGATATCCTTATGCGTGAGTGTGACTTGCCTGCCGCGCACCGTGATGCGCGTATCGGCGGGCAGGCCAATGAAGGAATAACGCCCGAAGCGTTCGCCGCCCTGCACCGATTCCAGCAGGTAGGAATACGGGCGGTTGGCGAGCTTGAGGTACAGCGACAGCGGCGTGTCCAGATCGGCAAAGGTCTCGCTGACCAGCGGGATACGGTTGTAGCCTTGCCCGGCAAGCGTGTTGAATTCCTGTTCGGTGATGGGGTGCAGCATGAAACCTCCTGTATTGTCTCTCGAAGACGATGCGTGGACGCCAGGCGTCCGGCGACGCAGCACTCACCATCGCCAACAGGAAGTCTTCAGAATATGGAGGTATTGATGTGTCATGTTCAAACGCGTCTTATGAGCGGCAGTGCGGCGGGCAGGTCGGCAATCACCGCATCCGTATCCAGAGTCTCCGCCGGCTCACCGTGATTGTAACCGTAAGGCACGCAGAATACCGGGCAACCGGCAGCGCGTGCGGCGAGAGTGTCGTTCAGCGAGTCGCCGATCAGCAGCAGTCGTTCGGCCGGCACGCCGAAGAATTCGGCGGCATGCAGCAGCGGCAGGGGATGCGGTTTCTTCTCCGGCAGCGTGTCGCCGGACACGACGATATCGAAATACTTGGCCAGGCCGGTGCCTTCCAGCAGCGGCCCCGTGAAGCGCGCCGCCTTGTTGGTGATGCAGCCCATGGGGAACCCCGCTGAGCGCATGGCTTCCAGGCCATCGATCACGCCGTCGTATGGCTTGCTGCCGAGCAGCAGTCCTGCGTAATGTCTTTCGAAGATCGGCATGGCATGTTCGTACAGCGCGGCATCCGGCGTGGCGTGCATCTCTCCGGTCAATGCGCGTTTCACCAGCCAGCCGATACCGTTACCGATATAACTCGCCAACAACTCCTGTGAAACCGGCGGGCGATCCATTTCGCGCAGCATGCGATTGGCCGCTTCCGCCAGTTGCGGCGCAGAGTGCAGCAGCGTGCCGTCGAGATCGATCACGATGGCAGCGATGCCGAGCGGGAAATGCCTGGATGACATTATTTGCCGGCTTTTGCCAACTCGGCACGCATCTCGCCGATGATGGTGTCATAACGGTTCTTGTCATTTTCATTGCGTTTGCCGAACACGGCCGAACCGGCCACAAAAGTATCCACACCTGCCTCGGCCACTTCCCGGATGTTTGCCGGACCTACGCCACCGTCGATCTCAAGGCGGCAGTTGTAGCTTCCCGCATCGATCATCTTGCGCACCCTGCGCGCCTTGTCCAGCACATGTGGGATGAACTTCTGGCCACCGAAGCCCGGGTTGACCGACATCAGCAGCACCATGTCCAGCTTCGGCAGCGTGTATTCCAGGATATCCAATGGCGTGGCGGGGTTGAACACCAGTCCGGCCTTGCAGCCATTCTCCTTGATCAGGCCGATGGTGCGGTCGATGTGCTCGGAGGCCTCGGGATGAAAAGTGATGTAAGTCGCGCCAGCCTTGGCGAAATCGGGGATGATGCGATCCACCGGCTTGACCATCAGATGCACGTCGATCGGCGCGGTCACGCCATGCTTGCGCAGGGCTTCGCACACCAGAGGGCCTATAGTGAGATTCGGCACGTAATGGTTGTCCATCACATCGAAATGCACGATGTCCGCGCCGGAGGCGAGAACGTTATCGACTTCCTCGCCCAGCCTGGCGAAGTTGGCGGAAAGGATGCTCGGAGCGATTTGATACATGGCGTGATCCTTCAGTTAAGTCAAATGCAGGGTATGTATTCTAACCGAATACTTCAAGGAATCTCTAAACGGTCTGTGTTGGCGGGTGACAGGGTTGCATGATCCGGACCCGCAAAGCGCGTGTCGTCACTACGTTCAGGTAGCTCACCGATCGAATCCCATAAAGCAAAAAGCCCAACACGAGGCTGGGCTTTTTGCTTTATAAGGAGTCTGACGATGACCTACTTTCACATGGGAACCCACACTATCATCGGCGCGGAGTCGTTTCACTGTCCTGTTCGGGATGGGAAGGAGTGGGACCAACTCGCTATGGTCGTCAGACATAACTTGCAGGCATCCGGCACGCTGGGGTCATCCGTCACTTGCAGTTGCCTGCACGTTACGGCGTAGACCGACCTTCAGGTCGCGTCGGAGCCAAACTGTTCGGCTTGCAGCGGTGTTTTGCCGTTCGCCCTGTCTGTTGTTCCTTGCTCAAGCTTCAACACTTGCTCAAAGAACGTTTTCTGGAAGAAGTAAAGTCATGGATCTTGATTGCGCGTTGCGAAACGCCTTGTTACTTAACGTTATAGGATCAAGCCTCACGAGCAATTAGTACTGGTTAGCTTAACGCATTACTGCGCTTCCACACCCAGCCTATCAACGTCCTGGTCTCGAACGACTCTTCAGGGGGGTCGAACCCCCAGGGAAATCTTATCTCAAGGCGAGTTTCCCGCTTAGATGCTTTCAGCGGTTATCTCTTCCAGATTTAGCTACCCGGCAATACCACTGGCGTGATAACCGGTACACCAGAGATCTGTCCACTCCGGTCCTCTCGTACTAGGAGCAGGTCCCTTCAAATTTCCAACGCCCAAGGCAGATAGGGACCAAACTGTCTCACGACGTTTTAAACCCAGCTCACGTACCACTTTAAATGGCGAACAGCCATACCCTTGGGACCGGCTACAGCCCCAGGATGTGATGAGCCGACATCGAGGTGCCAAACTCCCCCGTC
>JBGARW010000026.1:0-57304 GCA_044230015.1 Gallionella sp.
ACGATGGTGACGGCCGGCATCTTCATGGTGGCGCGCATGTCCCCACTGTTCGAACTGTCGGATACCGCACTGTCCTTCGTCATCGTCATCGGCTCGATCACCGCGCTGTTCATGGGCTTCCTCGGCATCATCCAGAACGACATCAAGCGCGTGGTGGCCTATTCCACGCTGTCGCAACTCGGCTACATGACCGTGGCGCTCGGCGCGTCGGCCTACTCGGTGGCGATCTTCCACCTGATGACCCACGCGTTCTTTAAGGCGCTGCTGTTCCTCGCCGCCGGCAGCGTGATCATCGCCATGCACCACAACCAGGACATCCGTTACATGGGTGGCCTGAGGAAATACATGCCGATTACCTGGATCACCTCGCTGATCGGCTCGCTGGCGCTGATCGGCACACCGTTCTTCTCCGGCTTCTATTCCAAGGAAAGCATCATCGAGGCGGTAAAGTTCTCGAACCTGCCCGGCTCCGGCTTCGCCTACTTCGCGGTGGTGGCGGGCGTGTTCGTCACCGCCTTCTATTCGTTCCGCATGTATTTCCTGGTGTTCCACGGCAAGGAGCGCTATGACCAGGCGCCGCGCGACGACCATCATGCCGCGCATGACGACCATGGGCACGATGACCATCACGGCGGCAAGCCGCACGAGACACCCTGGGTGGTGACGCTGCCGCTGATCCTGCTGGCGATCCCCTCGATAGGGATAGGCTATATCGCCTTCGAACCGATGTTGCACAGGGGTTATTTTGGCGACGCGATCTTTGTTGCCATGAACCATTCCATGGTGACCATCGCGGAATTGGCGCATCACGAGATAATCGAGCACCCGCTCACCATGGCCTTGCACGCGTTCGGCACGCTGCCGTTCTGGCTGGCCGCCGCCGGGGTGGCGAGCGCGGCGTTCTTCTACCTGAAACGCCCGGATATCCCGGTGCTGGTCCAGAAAAGATTCCGGTTCATCTACACCCTGCTCGACAACAAGTATTACTTCGACCGCTTCAACGACTGGTTCTTCGCCGGCGGCGCGCGCGGCGCGAGCGGCTTCCTGTGGAAGTTCGGGGACGTGAAGCTGATCGACGGCTGGGTCGTGAACGGTTCGGCGAAACTGGTCGGGATGTTCTCGGGCGCGGTGCGCCGCCTCCAGTCCGGTTACATCTATCACTATGCGTTCTCCATGATCATCGGCGTGTTCGTGCTGTTGACGGTGCGCAACTGGTTTGAATAAGGAATGACAGCATGATTTTCGGATTACCCGTAATTAGCGTCGCGATCTGGTTGCCCATCTTCTTCGGCATCCTGGTGCTGGCCACCGGCGATGACAGGAACGCCCCGCTGGCGCGCATCCTCGCGCTGGCCGGTTCGGTGCTCGGTTTCCTGGTGACGATCCCGCTATATACCGGCTTTGTGCGCGATACCTCGGAGATGCAGTTCGTCGAATTGCACGAATGGATCACGCGCTTCAACATCCATTATCACCTCGGTGTGGACGGCATCTCGGTGCTGTTCATCCTGCTCACCGCGTTCTTCACGCCCGTCGTGGTGCTGGCCGGGTGGCAGGTCATCGAGAAGCGCGTCGCGCAGTACATGGCGTCCTTCCTGATCATGTCCGGCATCATGATCGGCGTGTTCGCCGCGCTCGATTCGATCCTGTTCTATGTGTTCTGGGAAGCCATGCTGATCCCGATGTTCCTGATCATCGGCATATGGGGCGGGCAGAACCGCGTGTACGCGGCGGTCAAGTTCTTCCTCTACACCCTGCTCGGTTCGCTGCTGATGCTGGTGGCACTGATCTACCTGTACAACCAGTCCGGCGGCAGCTTCGCGATCCTCGACTTCCACAAGGCCGAGGTTCCGATGACGGCGCAGATCCTGATCTTCATCGCGTTCTTCTTCGCCTTCGCGGTGAAGGTGCCGATGTTCCCGGTGCACACCTGGTTGCCGGATGCGCACGTCGAGGCGCCGACCGGCGGCTCGGTGATCCTGGCGGCGATCATGCTGAAGGTCGGCGCCTACGGCTTCCTGCGCTTCTCCATGCCGATCGTGCCGGACGCCAGCCATCAGCTGGCCGGGGTGATGATCGCCCTGTCGCTGGTCGCGGTGGTGTACATCGGCCTGGTGGCGCTGATGCAGACGGACATGAAGAAACTTGTCGCGTACTCATCGATCTCGCACATGGGCTTCGTCACGCTGGGCTTCTTCATCTTCAACGCCTACGGCATGGAAGGCGCGCTGCTGCAGATGATTTCGCACGGCTTCGTGTCCGGCGCGCTGTTCCTGTGCATCGGTGTGCTGTACGACCGCATGCACTCGCGCAAGATCGCGGATTACGGCGGTGTGGCCAACACCATGCCGGTGTTCGCCGCGTTCTTCATGCTGTTCGCCATGGCCAACAGCGGCCTGCCGGGCACCAGCGGCTTCGTCGGCGAGTTCATGGTGATCCTCGGCGCGGTGAAGGCGAACTTCTGGTATGCCTTCGCCGCCGCGACCACCCTGGTCTTCGGAGCGGCCTACACGCTGTGGATGTACAAGCGCGTGATCTTCGGGGCGGTGGCGAATCAGCACGTCGCCGGGCTGACCGACCTGACGCTGCGCGAAAAGACGATCTTCGCGATCCTGGCGGTCGCCGTGCTGGGCATGGGCCTGTATCCCCTGCCGTTCAGCGAAATGATGCACGTGTCGGTGAATGACCTGCTGGTGCATGTGGCGCGTTCCAAGCTGCCGTTGTAAGCAGTTGACTCGAGGTGAATATGGATTTGATGACTGATTTGATGCCGGCCGGAGCGGAGATCTTCCTGCTGGTCATGGCGTGCGTGATCCTGATCGCGGACCTGTTGATCCGGCAGAGCAACAGGCAGGTCACCTACGTACTGGTGCTGTTCACCCTGATGGGCTGCTCGCTGATCACGGTCGGCACCCACGCTGGCGGCGTGGTGTATGCCTTCCACGATATGTATGTGGACGACCTGATGGCGGACGTGCTGAAGCTGCTGACCTATCTGGCAGTGGCGATGATGCTGGTGTATTCAAGGGCGTATCTCGTCGTGCGCGGGCTGTTCAGCGGCGAATTCATGGTGCTGGCCCTGTTCGCCACGCTCGGCATGATGGTGATGATCTCCGCCAACCATTTCCTCACCCTGTACCTCGGCCTGGAAGTGCTCTCGCTGAGCCTGTACGCGATGGTCGCCCTGCAGCGCGATTCCGCCATCGCCACCGAAGCCGCGATGAAATACTTCATCCTCGGCGCGCTGGCTTCCGGTCTGCTGCTGTACGGCATGTCCATGCTGTACGGCGCGACCGGCTCGCTGGAACTGGGTGCGGTGTCGAATGCGATCCAGTCAGGCGACGCGGACAGCGACCTGCTGGTGTTCGGCCTGGTGTTCGTGGTCTCCGGCCTGGCCTTCAAGCTCGGCGTGGTGCCGTTCCACATGTGGGTGCCGGATGTGTATCACGGCGCACCCACCGCGATGACCATGCTGATCGGCTCGGCGCCCAAGCTCGCCGCTTTCGCCTTCGTCTCGCGCATCCTGGTCGAGGGGCTGCAGCCGCTGGTGCAGCACTGGTCCGGGATGCTGGTGATCCGCTCGGCAACCTCACCGCGATCGCGCAGACCAACCTCAAGCGCATGTTCGCCTACTCCACCATCGCGCACATGGGCTTCCTGCTGCTCGGCCTGTTGAGTGGCGGCCTCGAGGGCTATGGCTCGGCGATGTTCTATGCCGTGGTGTATGTGCTGATGTCGCTCGGCGCGTTCGGCATGATCATGCTGCTGTCGCGCGAAGGCTTCGAGGCCGATACCCTCAACGATTTCAAGGGGCTCAACCAGCGCAGCCCGTGGCTCGCCTTCCTGATGCTGCTGCTGATGTTCTCCATGGCCGGCGTGCCGCCCACGGTCGGCTTCTATGCCAAATTCTCGGTGCTGAACGCCGTGGTGCAGGCGGGGCACATCTGGCTGGCCGTCGTCGCGGTGCTGTTCTCGCTGATCGGCGCGTTCTACTACCTGCGCATCGTCAAGCTGATGTATTTCGACGCGCCGGAAAGCCACGCACCGATCGCCGTCGGCTCGGACACCGCGCTGCTGATGAGCGTCAACGGCCTGGCCGTGCTGCTGCTCGGCCTGCTGCCCGGCACGCTGATGTCGGTGTGCGCCGTGTCGGTGCAGCAGTCGCTGTTGCTGCATTAGCGCGAAACCGCGCTGTTGCAAGCAAAAACTCCCGCATCGGCGGGAGTTTTGTTTTAACTTCCGCAAACGTGGCAGAATGCGCACATCCGGGAACAGGAGATACCTGAATGGAAGCATATTGGATATGGTGGCTGGCCGCGCTGGTGCTGGTGATCGCCGAGATGTCCAGCGGCACGTTCTATCTGATCGCTGTGGCGTTCGGCTTGGCGGTCGCCGGTCTGGCGGCCTATCTGGGCATGGCGTGGGGCGGGCAGGCCGCCGTTGCGGCCTTGCTGTGCTCGGCCAGCGTGGCGGGGATCTATCGCTGGCGCAAACTGCATGCCAAACCGCATGAGCAGGCGAATCTCGCGTATGACATCGGGCAGGATGTGCATGTCGTGCAGTGGTCGGATGAACGTCACGCGCGCGTCAGCTATCGCGGCGCCGAGTGGGATGCCGAGCTGGCGCGAACTGCATCGCCCGATCCGGCCAGGCAAAAATGGCGCATCAGGGAGATCATCGGTACACAGCTCATTATCGAATAAGGGCTGCAAGAGGCCCGGTCAAGCGCCAATTGCATCGCGTAATTTCACTCAGGGAGAATAAGCATGGATGCATTCATCATCGTATTGGGAGTATTCGCGGTATTCCTGGCTTTTCAGACGATCAAGATCGTGCCGCAACAAAGTGCCTGGGTGATCGAACGCTTCGGCAAATACAACAGGACACTGGAGCCGGGCCTGAATACCGTGATCCCGTTCATGGACCGGGTCGCCTATCGCCACCGCCTCACCGAGTTCCCCATCGACATCGCCCCGCAGGTCTGCATCACGCGCGACAACACCCAGGTGCAGGTTGACGGCGTGCTGTATTACCAGATCACCGATGCCGCGCGCGCCAGTTACGGCACGTCGAACTACCTCGCCGCGATCACCATGCTCGCGCAGACCGCCCTGCGTTCGGAATGCGGCAAGCGCGATCTGGACAAGCTGCTGGAAGACCGCGACGCGATCAACCGCACCGTGGTGTTCGCGCTCGACGAAGCCAGCCCGAACTGGGGCGTGAAGGTGCTGCGCTACGAGATCAAGGACATCACCCCGCCGCAGCAGGTGCTCGCCGCGATGCAGAAGCAGATCACCGCCGAGCGCGAAAAGCGCGCGCTGATCGCGCAGTCGGAAGGCCAGAAACAGGAGGAGATCAACCTCGCCGAGGGCAAGATGACCGCCGCCATCCGCGAATCGGAGGGCACCCGGCAAGCCGCCATCAACAACGCGCAGGGCGAAGCAGAGGCGCTGCTGCTGGTCGCCAACGCGACGGCGGAGTCCCTCAGGATGGTCGCGGCCGCGATCCAGAGCGAGGGCGGGCTCACCGCCGTCAACCTAAAGGTGGCCGAGCGGTTCGTCGACGCCTTCGGCAACATCGCCAAGCAGGGCAACACCATGATCCTGCCCGGCAACGCCGCCGACATCGCCGGGATGGTCGCTACCGCGATGCAGGTGGTGAAGAAAAGCTGAAGTGAGCCTCTAAAAACCCACATTTCATCCCAACTGCTGCGTTGCATAAAAAGTTTCTTGCTTACATATCAAACATATGTGGCGCGGCGAAATTTTTTGCGAGCAGCCGCTACGCGACTTGCCTGCATACCCCATTTCCGCGCCTTGCATTTGGGCGAACTCTGAATCTTTAGAGGTTCACTAACATGGATCTAAAAGAAACACGTCTTGATTCCGCGCTGGTCTATGACGGCAACTTCATCAAGGTGCGCAGGGATCATGCGCGCCTGCCGGACGGCCAGGTGCACACCCGCGAATACATCGTCCATCCCGGGGCGGTCGCCGTGCTGGCGCTGCTGGACAACGGCAGGCTGGTGATGGAACGCCAGTTCCGCTATGCGCCGCAGCGCGAGTTCATCGAGATCCCGGCGGGCAAGATCGACCCCAGCGAGGACATCCTGCGCACCGCGCAGCGCGAGCTGCTCGAGGAGACCGGTTACGTCGCTGACGAGTGGACGCACCTCACCACCACCTGGCCGTGCATCGGCTATGCCGACGAACACATCGAGTATTTCCTGGCGCGCGGCCTCACTCACCGGGGCCGCCAGCTCGACGACGGCGAATTCCTCGAGGTCCTCGAGCTATCGCCCGCCGAAGCGATGGAGTGGGTCAGGCAGGGCAAGATCAACGACAGCAAGACCATCGTCGGCCTGTTCTGGCTGGAAAAACACCTCAACGGCTGGTGTTAAAAAATTGCTGCGGAGGGTGCCTGCGGCGTTGCGCGGTACTCGAAATCCTCATGTACCTTTCGTACATTCCGGTTTCTGCGCTCCGTGCGCCTTGCATCCCTCCCTCCTCGCGAATTTTTAAGGCAGCTTTTTAGCCCATCCCCCGAGTTGCGCACCGTACTGGTGCAAAACCGTGGTGCATCGGCGGTAAAGTGCACCATTTTCTCCTGTGCAAGGCGGTCCCCGGCCCATGCTTCATTGATTTGTGCTTGACTATCAGCCTGTTGGAGTTGTGGAACATATCTTGCATACCTCTCAGGGTTTGCACCAAAGGAGAGAGGCATGGAAAACCTGAAATTCGGTAATGATGTTCTGTTCGTGCTGCTCGGCGCGATCATGGTCCTGGCGATGCACGCGGGCTTCGCTTTTCTGGAACTGGGCACGGTGCGCAAGAAGAACCAGGTGAATGCGCTGGTCAAGATACTGGCCGACTTCGCGGTTTCCACGCTGGCCTATTTCTTCATCGGCTACGGCCTGGCCTACGGCGTGCATTTTTTCACCGGCGCGGAGCAGCTCGCGCAGAAGAGCGGCTACGATCTGGTGAAATTCTTCTTCCTGCTCACCTTTGCCGCCGCGATTCCCGCGATCGTTTCCGGCGGCATCGCCGAGCGCGCCCGCTTCAACCCGCAACTCGCCGCTACCTTCATGCTGGTCGGTTTTGTCTACCCGCTCTTCGAGGGCATCGCCTGGAACGGCCGTTTCGGCGTGCAGGAATGGCTGACAGCGGCATTCGGCGCGCCGTTCCACGACTTTGCCGGCTCGGTGGTGGTGCACGCGGTGGGCGGCTGGATCGCGCTGGCGGCCGTGCTGCTGCTCGGCGCGCGGCGCGGGCGCTACAGCAGGGAAGGGCGCATCGCCGCCCATCCGCCCTCCAGCATCCCGTTCCTCGCGCTGGGGGCATGGATACTCACGGTGGGCTGGTTCGGCTTCAACGTGATGTCGGCGCAGGAGATCACCAAGATCAGCGGGCTGGTCGCGGTCAATTCGCTGATGGCGATGGTCGGCGGCACGCTGGCTGCGCTATGGGCCGGCAAGAACGATCCAGGTTTCGTGCACAACGGTCCGCTGGCCGGACTGGTGGCGATCTGCGCAGGTTCCGACCTGATGCACCCGCTCGGTGCGCTGCTGGTCGGCGGCGTGGCGGGGGTATTGTTCGTGGTGATGTTCACCCTGACGCAGAACCGCTGGAAGATCGACGACGTGCTCGGCGTCTGGGCGCTGCACGGCCTGTGCGGCGCCTGGGGCGGCATCGCGGCGGGCATCTTCGGCGCAAAGGCGCTGGGCGGCCTCGGCGGGGTGAGTTTCATGGCGCAATCGGTCGGCACGCTGCTCGGCGTGGCGATCGCCTTTGCCGGCGGTTATGCGGTGTATGGCGCGCTGAAGAAGCTGGTCGGTATCCGCCTCGATGCGGAAGAGGAATTCAACGGCGCCGACCTGAGCATCCACCGGATCTCCGCGACACCGGAAAGGGAATCGGGCTGGTAGTTCACAAAGCCTGCAAATGCAAAAGGGCAAGCCTCCCGGCTTGCCCTTTCGTCGGCATGCGCAGGGTCAATCCTTGATGGCTTCCACCGGAGCGGAGATCCTTACCTCGTCGCTCACGCCGGGAACGTATTTGCTCATGCCGAATTCGGAACGTTTCAGGGTGGCGGTGATGTCCGCGCCACAGGCCGGTTTCTTGACCATCGGGTGCGGGGCGCAGCGGAAGTTGCTCACGGTGAGCGTCATCGGTTTGGTGATGCCGAGCAGGGTGAAGCTGCCTTCGGCGGCCACCACCTTGTCGCCTTCGAACACCAGCTTGTCCGAGGTGAAGCGCATGGTCGGGAACTGCGCGACGTTGAAGAAATCGTCCGACTTCATGTGCTCGTCCCATTTGTCGAGTCCCATGTCGAGCGAGGCGGTCTCGATCACCAGTTCCACGCTGCCTTTCTTCGCTGCGGTGTCGAGGATGACCTTGCCGCTGGACTTGTTGAAGCGGCCGCGCTGGGTGGAGAAGCCCATATGGTTGACCTCGAACACCGGGAAGGTGTGGCGCGAATCTATGGTGTAGTTGTCGGCAGCACAGGCAGGGGCGGCGAGCAGGCTGGCGAGGAGAGCGACGAGGAGTTTGTTCATGGTGGTTTCCTTTCTGATGGTTGGTTATTTGCGTGTGACGGTGAAACGGAAGCGGATCTGCACCTCGTCGGCGACCGTGTCGGTATCGCCCCAGATGCCCGAGCCGATGCCGTAATCGAGGCGCTTGAGCGGGAACACGCCGTCGATGACCAGCGTGTCGGCATTCTGTTTGAGCGTGAAGGGCGCCCTGATGTCCAGTGTCCTGCCCTTGATGGTCATCTTGCCGAGTGCCTCGTAACGTCCTGCCCCGGATGACCTGACGCTGCCGGAGACGAAACTGGCGACGGGGTGGTTCCTGGTGTCGAACCATGCCTTGCCGATGACTTCCGCATCGGCTTCCGCATTGCCGGTGTCGATGCTGGCGAGGTCGATGTCGATGCGCGCCGTGCCGGCTTCCGGTTTGGCCGGATCCACCGCGATACGGGCGGTGAATTTCCCGAAGCTGCCTTCCACCGGCACACCCATCTGTTTCGAAACGAAACTGACGCCGCTTTGCTGCGGGCGCAGCACGGCGAATTCCGCGGCGCAGGCCAGCGAGGCGGCCAGCAGCAGCGGCACGACCGGCCAGTATCTCATGCGTTCCTCCCGAGGAACGGGATCATGCGCGCGAGTATCCCGTCACGTTCGATGAAATGGTGCTTGAGCGCCGCGCCGACATGTGCCAGCACCACGCCGAGCATGATGAAGTTGAGGGCTTCGTGCACTTCCTTGAGCAGGTCGCCCAGCTCCTTGTCCTTGGCGACCAGGTCGGGCAACGGCAGCACGCCGAACCACACGGTCTGGACGCCCTTGGCGGAACTCATCAGCCAGCCGCTCAGCGGCACGGCGAAGATCAGCACATACAGCAAATGATGCACGGCATCGGCGGCAAGTTTTTCCCAGCGTGGCATGGCTTCGGGCAACGGCGGCGGGCGGTGGGTGAAGCGCCATGACAGGCGCAACGCCGCCAGCAGGAAGACGCTCACGCCGATCCACTTGTGGTAGCTGTACAGCCGGAGCTTGTCCGGCGACAGCGGCAGCTCGTGCATGTACACGCCGAGCGGAAAGGCGGCGAAGATCAGCAGGGCGACGGCCCAGTGCAGGGTGATGGCGGTGCGGGTATAGCGTTCGGCCATGGCGGTTCGGGATCAGAGATTCTCGTGCGTCCCGTCGCAGAACGGCTGGCCCTTGGTGGCCCGGCAGCCGCAGAGGTAGAGGGTCTCACTTTTGGTGACGGTGAATTTTACCGGACTGATACCGGTCCCCTCGTGGGAGCCGTCGCAGAACGGCTGCCCCCCCGACAGGCCGCAGGCGCACCAGTAGTGGTCGCCGGGTTCGAGTTCGACTGCATAGGGGCTTTTCTGCGTGCATACGGGTTGGGTCATGATCTTCCTTTCAGGGTGGTTGAGGGTGATTCATCTGATGCGGAGAGTGCGGTGCGCAGCCGTTGCAACACGGCTTGCATGGTGTCCAGGTCGGCCTGCGAGAAGGAGGTGAAGGATCGGCCGATATGTTCCAGATGGGCCGGGAACACCCTGGCGAAGAGCGCCTCCCCCTTGCGCGTCAGCTGCACGAGCTGGCTGCGCCCGTCGCTGGCCGAGGCGACGCGCCGCACCAGGCCCTTGGCCTCGAGGCGGTCCACCACGCCGGTGAGCGTGCCTTTCGTGATCAGGGTCTTCTCGCCCAGCTCCCTGAAGTTCATGCCGTCCGTGTTGCCCAGCGTGGCGACGATGTCGAACTGCGACGGGGTCAGGTCAAGGGTGCGGATATGGGCAGCCGAACGGGTCTCGAAGGCCTGATAGGCCCGGGCAAGTTCGCGCAGGAGCGGGGTGAAGGATTTTTGCGTCATGGCTGCCGATCAAGTTCTAGTTAGTACGTATTATGTCCTAACTGGAACTAATGTCAAGCGTCTGGCCGAAACTTATTTTCCCGCGGATGCTCCAATGCGTCGTGCGGGTCGCCCGGCGGCATGCCTTCCCTTGAGATTCCGGCGGCAGCCCTCATGTTACGGGTCGGACGGTGTTAGACTGCGCATCGCATTTTTGATGATGGAGACAAGGCAATGAAACGGATCTTTTTGTTTGTTCTGACCAACCTGGCTGTGCTGTTCGTGATCAACGTCACGCTGCGCCTGCTCGGCGTGGACCGCTGGCTGGATGAATCGGGTGGTATCGATTTCTCGGCGCTGCTGGTGATGTCTGCCGTGATCGGTTTTGCCGGTTCGCTGATCTCGCTGGCGATGTCGAAATGGTCGGCCAAGCGCATGGTCGGCGCGCGGGTCATCGAGAACCCGGTCGATCCGACCGAATACTGGCTGGTCGAGACCGTGCGCAGGCAGGCGGACGCGGCCGGCATCGGCATGCCGGAAGTGGCGGTCTACGACGCGCCCGACGTGAACGCCTTCGCCACCGGCTGGAACCGCAACGCCGCGCTGGTGGCGGTGAGCACCGGGCTGCTGCGCAACATGAGCCGCGACGAGGCGGAGGCGGTGCTGGGGCACGAGATCAGCCACGTCGCCAACGGCGACATGGTGACGCTGGCGCTGATCCAGGGCGTGGTCAACACCTTCGTGATCTTCTTCGCCAAGCTGTTCGGCTATTTCGTGGACCGCGTGCTGCTCAAGAATGACGGGCGCAACGGCCACGGCATCGGCATGTTTGCCGCCGAGATCGTGGCGCAACTGGTGCTGGGTGTGCTGGCCAGCATGGTCGTCATGTGGTTCTCGCGCCGCCGCGAATTCCGCGCCGATGCGGGCGGGGCGAACCTCGCCGGGCGGCAGAAGATGATCGCCGCACTGGAGCGCCTAAAGGTCAACCACGAGCAGTCCGCCCTGCCCGAGCAGATGGCCGCGTTCGGCATCTCCGGCGGCCGCGGGTTCGCACGGCTGTTCATGACCCACCCGCCGCTGGACGAGCGCATCGCGGCGCTGCGTTCCGGATATTGAGTGTCGCTGTTGTGAAGACAGGAAGGCCTGCATGATGCAGGCCTTCTTCGTCTGGATGACGCGCTTTCCGGTGCGGCCGGCAGCGCATCAGATCTGGTAGTGATGGCCTTCCGGCGGCTGTTCTTTCAGCAATTCCTCGAACTTTTCGGCAGGCATCGGCTTCGCGAACAGGTAGCCCTGCGCGTAGTCGCAGCCTGCGCCGGCCAGCAGCTTGCGCTGCGCTTCCGTTTCTACCCCTTCGGCGATTACCTTCAGGCCGAGCTTGTGCGCCATGACGATGATGGCCTCCGATAGCGCCATGTCGTTCGGGTCGGTCACCAGGTCGCTCGGTGACGGGCTTCGGGAAGGGCAGGCCGCATCGTCTCAGCGTATCCCGGTGCGCTGCGTGATCCACACCCTGTGGACGCCGGGGCGGGCGGCGGCGGGTCGCGGTGCGGACGTCTCTGCCGCCGCCATGTGCAGCCTGTCGCCGGGCGTGCCGTCCTGGCGCGACGAGGGTACGTTGGGGATCGGCACTTCCTTGTATTCGAAACCGTTCTCTTCCTCATCCTCGTATTTTTCGCGCGGCGGGTTGCCGTCATGCACCAGGCTCTGGCGGCGCAGCAGGTAGGCGTCGCGGATGAACTCGTAGCGGTCGAGCGCCGCCTCGTCCAGCACCTTCTCTTGGTCCAGCAGTTGCGCGCGGCGGTTGACCGCCTTGCTCAGGTACAGCTGGTTGCGGCTGCGGATGTGGTCCACCCGGCGCAGTTTGCTCGGGCGGCTGTCCGCGTACAGCCCGACGCCGTCACGCAGCGTGCTCGGCCCGAGGATGGGCAGCACGAGGTACGGCCCGCTGCCGACGCCCCAATAGCCCAGCGTCTGGCCGAAATCCTCGTTGTGCTTCTCCAGCCGGTGCGCGACGTCGAACAGGCCGAACACACCGAAGGTGCTGTTGAACAGGAAGCGCGCGCCGTCGGAGGCGGCCTGGGCGAATTTGAGTTGCAGCAGGTCGTTGAGGGTGACGATGACATCGTCCAGGTTGGAGAAGAAGTTGCTCACCATGATCTTGCCGGGAACCGGCATCACGGTGTTGTAACCCTGCGCGACCGGTTTGGCGATGGCCTTGTCCACGGCGTCATTGAACTGGTATACGCCGCGGTTGAACGACTCCAGCGGGTCGGCCTGGTTCTTCACGGGCGGGGCGGCGCAGCCGGCCAGCGCGAGCGCGGCGGATGCAAGGAGGATACGGGTGGCGTTCATGTGGTCCGGCTTGTCCAGAATTCGGGCGATTATAAACAGTTTGGCCGGTTTCGCAAAGACCGCGCAACGAAGGATTGGCGGCGCTTCATGTCTGATAGAATCGGGCGCACCGACCAGACCGAGGAGCCCGCCATGACCTACGTAGTGAGCGAGAACTGCATCCGCTGCAAATACACCGACTGCGTGGAGGTATGCCCGGTGGACTGCTTTCGCGAGGGGCAGAATTTCCTGGTGATCGATCCGGACGAGTGCATCGATTGCACGCTGTGCGTGGCGGAGTGCCCGGCGGAAGCGATCTTTGCCGAGGACGACCTGCCGGAGGATCAGCGCCATTTCACCGCGCTGAATGCCGAACTGGCAAAACGCTGGAAGCCCATCATCGGGAAGAAGGATGCGCCCGGCGATGCCGACGAGTGGCGCGGCGTGAAGGACAAACTGCGTTTCCTCGAGCGTTGAGCCAGGCCTTCCTCGATGGCGTAGCCCGGCGCATCCTGTCGCGCCATGCGCCGCCCGACCTGCGCGGGCTAACCGTCCTGCTGCCCAACTATCATGTCGCACAGCCGCTGGCGCAGGCGCTGATGCGAACCGCCCGATCTGGACAATTTCAATGTGAAGGCGAGACAAGGCGGCGACGAGCGAACGATGCAGGCAGTACAGGCAGTACGGCAAGGAGTGAGCGAGGAAGCCAACACAGTATCGCCAATGCAGTGGAATTGGATGCGTTGTTGTTGCCGCACATGGTGACGCTCGACGACTGGGCGCGATCCGTTCCGCTGGCAGCATCCGCCGTCACTGACAACCGGCGCAGCGCCTTGCTGTACCAGCACCTGCGCAAGCAGCAGTGGTTCGGTCAGGCAGACCTGTGGAGCATGACGCAGGAGTTGCTCGCGCTGTTCGATGAACTCACCCATGCGCTAGCTACCTTGCCGCGCGATGCGGAAGCGTTCGCCGCCGCCGTGCAGCAGGCCTATCAGGCAAAACAGAACAGCACGCTGCAACTGGAGGCCCGGCTGGTGTTCGAGCTGTGGCACGCGATGCAGAGCGGCAGCGAACTGGATCAGGCGCGTACCTACCAGCTGCAATTGGCGAAACTGGCACAACAGGCCGACAGACCGCTGTATGTGCTGTGCACCTCGGATCGGGATGCTCTGGAGCAGCGTTTTCTCGATGAATATGCGCAGCGCGCGCATGTGAAAGTCTTCGACATGAGAGAGATGGAAGCGCCGTTTGCGGCACCGTTGTTCTTTGCTGCCACATCCCTGGAACAAGAGGCAAGAGCCGCTGCGATGCAGGTGTGCCGCTGGCTCGCCGCAGGCAAAAGCGACATCGCCATCGTTGCGCAGGACCGCGTGGCAGCGAGGCGCATGCGCGCCTTGCTGGAGCGCGCGCAAGTGCTGGTGGCGGACGAGACCGGCTGGACCTTCGCCACGCTGTCGGTGAGCACCGTGCTGGATCGCTGGCTCACCGCGCTGCAAAGCGATTTCTACCATCACGACCTGCTCGACCTGCTCAAGTCGCCGTTCATCTTTGCCGACATGGCGGCGAGCGAACGTAAGGCGGCGGTGTATCAACTGGAGCAACTGCTGCGCAAACAGGGTGTGGTAGCTGGGCTGGAGAGATTTGTTGCACTCGTCGAACACGAGACGGCGCTGCATCGACCGCTGGCGCGCCTGCGCCAAGCGGCAGCGTTGCTGGAACAAGGCAGGAAGAAGACCATGGCGGAATGGCTCGCCGCATTGGGCGGGAGCCTGAACGTGCTGGGCATCGACACCGGCCTGCAGCAGGACGAGGCAGGCGAGCAATTGCTGCGCACGCTGGAGACTTGGCAGCGGGAACTGGCGGATGACAGCGGCCGTTATGCCTTCAAGGAATGGCGGCGCTGGCTGGCGCAGCAACTGGATACGCAGACCTACCGCGACAGCAGCATCGACAGCCCGGTGCGTTTCACCCACCTCGCGGCGACGCGCTGGCGCGCCTTCGATGCGGTGTTGCTGCTGGGCTGCGATGCCGACCATCTGCCCGGCGTGGCGGACGGCGGGCGCTGGTTCAACGATGCGGTACGCGCAGCGCTCAACCTGCCCACGCGCGCCACCCATGCCGCAAGGCAGCGCGACGACCTGCTGGCGCTGCTGGCGATGAACGACTGCGTGCTGGTCACCTGGCAGAAGGACAGAAACGGCGAGCAGGGGCTGCTGAGCCCCTACTTGCAGATGCTGCGCGACGAACATGAACTCCGTCATGGCAACGACCTCGCTGAACGCGAATTGCAGGTCTTTCTCGCGGCTGAAGAGGCGCATCACGTGGCGTTGCAGCAGGCGGCGCAGCCTGCGCCGAGCGTTACTGCAGCGGAAGCTGTGCCAACAAGCGTCTCGATCAGCGCCTACAACTCGCTGGTCGCCTGCCCCTATCAGTTCTACGCACGGCACATCCTGCGCCTGAACGAGCTCGACGAAGTGCAGGAAACCATCGAGAAGCGCGATTACGGCGAGCGCGTGCACGACATCCTGCGCCGCTTCCACGAGCGCTACCCGCAGGTGAGTGGGCATCCCGCCGACGAACTGGAAGCAGACTTGCGCCGGATCAGCGAGGAGGTATTCACCGATTTGCTGCATCAGGATTTTGCTGCGCGCGCCTGGCTGGCGCGCTGGTTCAAGTCGTTGCCTGCCTACCTCGAATGGCAGGCAGGCAACGAAGCGCAAGGCTGGCATTACGCCGAAGCAGAGAGCGAGTTCGATCGGGAGCTGGAAGGCGTGCGCCTGCGCGGCCGCATCGACCGGCTGGATGTGAGGGGGGAAGAGAAACTTGTGCTCGACTACAAGACGCAGAGCGAGCAAGTGCTGCGCAACAAGCTGCGCGAGCCGGGCGAGGATGTGCAGCTCGCGTGCTACGCCTACGCGCATGAAGCGGCGGATGCGGCCTTCGTCAGCATCGAGAATGGAAGAGTGAGGCTGGTGGAACCCGGGCACGACGTTCCGTTGCTGGCGCAACTCAATGCCGAACGCCTGGTGCAAGCGATGGGCGACATGCGCGGCGGCGCGGGCCTGCCAGCGAACGGCATCGATGCCGTGTGCGTGCATTGCGAGATGCGCGGCTTGTGCCGCAAGGGAGAGTGGACTCCAGAATGCAGGATTCTGGATTCAGGATCCAACTCGGGGGAGAGGGTCGATGGATAGTCACATCGCCCTTGACCCAAAGCGCAGCATCGTCGTCGAAGCCTGTGCGGGCAGCGGCAAGACCTGGCTGCTGGTGTCGCGCATCGTGCGCCTGCTGCTGGACGGCGCGCAGCCTTCGCAGATCCTTGCGATCACCTTCACGCGCAAGGCGGCGCAGGAGATGCAGGCGCGCCTGCAGCTCTGGCTGCGCGATCTGGCGCTGGGCGACGAAGCTGCGGTGCGCCGGTTCTTCGCCGAGCGCGGGGTCGATCATCTGAGCGACGCGCAACTGCAACGCGCGCGCAGCCTGTACGGCAACGTGCTGCTCGCGCAGCCCGGCATCACCATCAGTACCTTCCACGGCTGGTTCATGCAGGTCATGCAGCGCGCGCCGCTGAACGCCGGCGTGATGCAGGGCATGACGCTGCTGGAGCGCGCTGGCAGCGTGCAGGAAGAGACTTGGGAAGAGCTGCTGGAGCAGATGCGCAGGCAGCCGGACGGTATCGAGGCGCAGCACATGCAATGGCTGTTCGGCGAATGCGGCCTGTATAACACGCGCAAGCTGCTGTTCAACTTCCTCGCCAAGCGCGCCGAGTGGTGGGCCTATACCCAAGGGCAGTCCGATGCACCCAAGTTTGCACTGGGCAGGTTGCATGCCAATCTTGATGTGGACATGGCGTTCGACCCGGTCGCCGATTGGGGCATGTGCGGCAACAGCGAAGAGGCGCTGTCTGCGTTCGTGCATCAGCTGGCAGGCAACGGGACACAGACACAAAAGGACAGAGCCAGCGAACTGGAGCGCATCTGGACGGACACAGCGCCGGAAGCGCGCTTCGAGCAGGTGTGGCCAATGCTGTTCACGCAGGAAGGTGAACCGCGCAAGATAAAGGCCACCAGGAACCAGAATGCCGATACGTTCGCAGTTGCATTGAATAACCTGCAAGCCAGTCTGCAAGCCGTGCGCGACACGCTCGCCGAGCAGCAGGCCTATCGCCTGAACGAGGCGGTGCTGCACTGCGGCACGGCCTTCCTCGAGCGTTATCAGGCGCTCAAGGCGCAGAAGCAGCAGATGGATTTCTCCGATCTGGAATGGCAACTGTGCCGATTGCTGCAACAGGGCGAACACGCCGAGACCATGCAGTACAAGCTCGACAGCCGCTACCGCCATGTGTTGCTGGACGAGTTCCAGGACACCAATCCGCTGCAATGGCAGATACTGCGCGCTTGGTTCGACGCGGCGGTGGCGGTGGGGTCGCAGCCCACCGTGTTCGTCGTCGGCGATCCCAAACAATCCATCTACCGATTCCGCCGCGCCGACGCGCGGCTGTTTGGCGTGGCGCGCGATTACCTCAAGGAGCATTTCGCGGCGCATGAGCTGCACAACAACCACACCCGCCGCAACGCGCCTGCCGTGCTGGACGCGGTGAATGCCGTGTTCGCCGGCCATCCCGAAGGCTTCGTGGACTTCGAGCCGCATACCGCCGAGCTCATCGGCCTGCCTGGCCATGTGGCGGTGCTGCCGCTGGCGGTTGCCGAGCAGCGTAAGGGAGAAACGGCAGAGGACGCGCCGCTCGTCTTGCGCGATCCGCTGACCACGCCAAGAGAGGAAGTCGGGGAGGGCGCGCGCCACAAGGAAGCCGTGCAGTTCGCCGGCCTGCTGCAAACCATCGCCAGCGATTGGTCGGTGATGGAGGATGGTAAAGCACGCCGCGTCTGCTACGGCGACATCATGGTGCTGGTGCGCAGCCGTACCCACCTCGCGGTGTACGAAGAAGCCCTGCGCGCGAAGCATATTCCCTTCATCAGCTCGCGGCGCGGCGGCCTGCTCGACACACTGGAGGCGGAAGACGTGCAGGCGCTGCTGATGTTCCTTATCACCCCCTTCGCCGACCTCGCGCTGGCGCAAGTGCTGCGCACACCGGTCTTCGTGTGCAGCGATGCCGATCTGATGCAGTTATCAGGAATCAGGATTCAGGATTCAAAAATCATGAATCAGGATTCAGGATTCAGTGGAGATGAGGGGGCGCCCGAATTACGAATCCTGAATCCTGAATCCTCTTGGTGGTCTCGTTTGCATCACGCCGTTACCCAAGGCGCCGCATCGCCCGCATTACAGCGAGCCCATCGACTATTGAAGAACTGGCTCGCGCTCGCCGACAAGCTTCCGGTGCACGACCTGCTCGACCGCATCTATTTCGAGGGCGACGTGCTGGCGCGCTACACCGCCGTGCTGCCGCCAGAGATGCGCGCCAAGGTCGCCGCCAACCTGCACGCCTTCATGGAGATCGCGCTCTCCGTGGATGCCGGACGCTATCCCAGCCTGCCGCGCTTTTTGCAGGAGCTGCGCGAACTGCGCAACAGCCCCGACGATGCGCCGGACGAAGGCAGGCTCGGCACGGCGGGCGATGCGGTGCGCATCTACACCGTGCATGAATCCAAGGGGCTGGAAGCGCCCATCGTGTGGCTGCTGGATGCGAACGCGGAGAAGGTGAGCAGGGAAGGTAACGATGTTTTGCTCGACTGGCCGACCCATGAGCCGCAGCCTTTGCATTTCTCCTTCTATGCCGACCAGGCCTCGCGCGGCATTAAACGCGCATCGCTGTTCGAACAGGATGCCGCGCAACAGGCACGCGAAGAGATGAACCTGCTCTACGTCGCAATGACCCGCGCGCAGCAGGCGCTCATCGTGAGCGGCAATAAAGGGAATAAAGAAAATAAATCGATGACTTGGTACGACCGCATCGCGGCAGCGGTGAGCGAAAGGCAGAATCCGCTTCAAGCTGTTACCCCTCGCCCGCAGGCGGGAGAGGGGCAGTGGAGAAGGACGATTGTGAAGGAAGCGACCTTACCCGCCATCATCCTCACCGGCAAACGCGCCGCCCGCAACACCGCGCAACAACAGCGCGGCATCTGGCTGCATGGGCTGCTGCAACACCTCACGGAGGGCGGCGCGGCGGGCGAGCACGAACTCCGGCAACGCCTCGCCATCCCCGGCGAAGAGATCGAACCGCTCTGGCAACAAGCCCAGCGTCTGCTCG
The DNA here is from genome assembly GCA_044230015.1 of Gallionella sp. Lineage (GTDB taxonomy): Bacteria > Pseudomonadota > Gammaproteobacteria > Burkholderiales > Gallionellaceae > Gallionella. The sequence goes on from JBGARW010000026.1 coordinate 18,907, forward strand.
CCGCGCCGCAACTCGCGCGCTTCTTTGATATGCAGCAATACCGCAGCGCCTGCAACGAGATGCCCTACGTCAATGCGCGCGGCGAACTGAAGCGCATCGACCGGCTGGTGGAATTCAACGACGAAGTGTGGGTGCTGGACTACAAGCTGGGCGACAGCGAAGGCGCGGCGCGTTACCGCGCGCAGATGCAGGAATACCGAACCGCGATGCAGGCCGTGTATGCAGGAAAGACGGTGCGCTGTGCGCTGGTGTTCGCGGACGGGATGTTGCGCGAGATCGGATGAGGGGGGTATGCCGGCCGGGCACGCGAGCGGCCGGAGCCGGGTGCGGAAGGATCCATCGGGCCCGACCCGGGCCGTAACGGTGCGCTTCGACAGTGAAGATAGGTGACGCAGATCATTGTTTGCTGCCGGCCGCTTGGCTAGAATCTCCATACTATGACTTGCTGACATTACTTAAGGAGAACGACGATGGAACACACTTTGCCCGCACTGCCCTATGCCATGGACGCGCTGCAACCGCACATGTCCAGGGAGACCTTCGAATACCACTATGGCAAACACCATCAGGCCTATGTCACCAACCTGAACAACCTGATCAGGGGCACCGAATACGAGAACCTCGACCTCGAAGCTATCATCAGGAAAGCGCCTGCCGGCGGCATCTACAACAATTCCGCGCAAGTGTGGAACCACACCTTCTTCTGGAACTGCATGAAGCCGAACGGCGGCGGCGCCCCCGGCGGCGCGCTGGCGGATGCGATCAACAAGAAGTGGGGCAGTTTCGACGATTTCAAGAAAGCTTTCCAGGCTTCCGCAGTGGGCAATTTCGGCTCCGGCTGGACATGGTTGGTGAAGAAGGCCGACGGCAGCCTGGACATCGTCAACATGGGTGCGGCCGGCACGCCGCTGACCACTGCGGACAAGGCGCTGCTGTGCGTGGATGTCTGGGAGCATGCCTACTACATCGACTACCGCAACCTGCGCCCGAAGTTCGTCGAGACCTTCCTCGACAACCTGGTGAACTGGGAGTTCGTGGCGAAGAATTTCGCCGCGGCATAAGCGTCGTCTAATCGTTCCGGGGAGTGCAGGGCGTGCTGTAATGCCCTGCCTTCCCGGGCGGAATCCGGGAGTTCTTCGTCTTGCCTTCGTTCGACCAACCCGATCCGGGATCCGGTGCCGCCGGAGAGCGCCGCACATACATCAATCTGCGCGTGATCTTCGGTGAAGCCTGCCGGAAGACCGAGCCATTCTTCGATGCTCGGCATGGCTGGGGCGAGGCATCGCTGGTCATCTATGCACGCCAGACGCTGCGCGACACCTATCCGGACCTGAGCCAGCAGGAGGTGGCCATCCTGCTTTCCGCGGTGCAGCGCTTCCATGAGAACGCGCGTGGCAAGTGACGGGCACGGCATTCCGGGAATGGCCGCGATGGGCTACAATCGCGGCGGATCGCAAGGCGGTTGATTGCAGAGAGGCGGGTAGCACCGCTCATCCGTTTTACGATTCCGCTGCGCCATGCCCGGTGCGAACGGCATGTTTTTCCAGGTTCATCCAGAGACCGAATGACTCCTACCCTCGTCTTCGACATCGAAACCATCCCCGATATCGCCGGGTTGCGCGTGCTGCATGAGCTGGATGAGCGCGTCGGCGATGCGGAAGTGGCCGAGATGGCCTTCCAGCTGCGCCGCCAGAAGACCGGCAGCGACTTCCTGCCGCATCACCTGCAGCGCGTCGCGGCGATCTCCTGCGTGCTGCGCGAGGGCGACAACTTCCGCGTGTGGTCGCTGGGCGAGCCGGACGAGGACGAGGCCAGTATCATCAAACGCTTCTTCGACGGTATCGAGAGATACACGCCGCAACTGGTGAGCTGGAACGGCGGCGGCTTCGACCTGCCGGTACTGCATTACCGCGGCCTGATCCACGGCGTGCAGTGCCCGCGCTACTGGGACATGGGAGAGGACGACAAGGACTTCAAGTGGAACAATTACATCAGCCGCTACCACTCGCGCCATCTCGACCTGATGGACCTGCTGGCCATGTACACCGGGCGCGCCAATGCGCCGCTGGACGAGCTGGCGAAACTGATCGGCTTTCCCGGCAAGCTGGGCATGGACGGCAGCAAGGTGTGGGAGGCGTACCGGCAGGGCAGGCTGAACGAGATACGCAACTACTGCGAGACAGACGTGGTGAACACGTATCTGGTCTTCGCGCGCTTCCAGCTGATGCGCGGCCAGCTCACCAGGGCGCGCTATGAGCGGGAATGCGAACTGGTGCGCGGCACGCTCGCCAGATCCGATGAGGCGCACTGGCGCGAATTCCTGGCGCAGTGGCCCGACGCGAAGCCTGCATGAACCCCGTTGTCGTTGAATCGCTCGACCAGGAAGGTCGCGGCATCGCCCATGCCGACGGCAAGGTGATCTTCATCGAGGGCGCGCTGACTGGCGAAAGTGTGACCTATTCCTCGTATCGCAAAAAGAACAATTATGAGCAGGCGCAGGTCGGCCGGATCCTGAAGCAGTCCTTCATGCGCGTGCAGCCGAAGTGCCCGAGTTTCGGCGTGTGCGGCGGCTGCTCGATGCAGCACCTGGAGGCGCGTGCCCAGGTCGCCGTCAAGCAGCGCGTGCTGGAGGACAACCTGGAGCGCATCGGCAAGGTGAAGGCCGAAACCATGCTGCCGCCGATCTACGGACAGCCATGGGCCTATCGCCAGCGTGCACGCCTGTCGGTGCGGCATGTGCTGAAGAAGGGCAAGACGCTGGTGGGTTTCCGCGAGAAGAACGGCAAGTATGTGGCGGACATGCGGCACTGCGAGATATTGACACCCAAGATCGCCGGCCTGTTGCCGCTGCTGGGCGAGCTGAACGAGAGTTTCACCGTCCGTGATGCATTGCCGCAGATCGAAGTGGCGGTGGGCGAGCATGTGGACGTGCTGGTACTGCGTATCCTGCAGGCGCTCTCGCCGTCGGACGAAGCGGCGATCAGGCGGTTCGCCGACGCACATGAGGTGCAGTTCTGGCTGCAAACCGGGGGGCCGGAAACGGTCGTCCCGTTCTATCCGCCGGATGCGCCGCCGCTCACATACAGCCTGCCTGAGTTCGGCATCACGATGCCGTTCGCGCCGACCGAATTCACCCAGGTGAACAGCGAAATGAACCGCCTGATGGTCAGCCGCGCCATGCGTCTGCTCGCCCCGCAGGCCGGCGAGCGCATCGCCGATTTCTTCTGCGGGCTGGGCAACTTCACGCTTCCCATCGCGCGCAGCGGCGCGCGGGTGATGGGTATCGAAGGCAGCGCGGCGCTGGTGGAGCGCGCCGCACGGAATGCCGCACATAACGGCCTGGCGGGCAATACCGGATTCCGGGCGATGAACCTGTTCAAGATGGACGAGGCCGCGCTGGCGGAGTTGGGCAGCTCATTTTTGGAAAGCGGGAGTTTGGCATTTGAAGGTTCGCTGTCTGGCGACCATTCCCGCGATCGGCTTGCTTCGCAAGTAACGTGTCATGGTCGCTGCTTCGACAAATGGCTGGTCGATCCGCCGCGCGACGGCGCGATCGAGCTGGTGAAGTCCATCACGCCCGAGACCGCACCCGGGCGCATCGTCTACGTGAGCTGCAGTCCGTCCACGTTGGCGCGCGACGCCGAGGTGCTGGTGCATGTGAAAGGCTATGTGCTCAAGGCGGCGGGGGTGATGAACATGTTCCCGCAGACCTCGCATGTGGAATCCATCGCGGTATTCGACAGAACATGAGGGTGGAGCCATGAAACGTTACGATGACCTCGTTGCAGAGGCGCTTGCCCGCGTGAAGGAGGTCGCGCCGTGGGATTTCGGCCGGCGTTTCAGGACGGGCGATGTGCCGCTGCTGCTCGATGTGCGCGAGCCAGACGAATTTGCCGCGCTGCGCATCCCGGGTTCGCTCAACGTGCCGCGCGGCGTGCTGGAGCAGTCCTGCGAATGGGATTACGACGAGACCGTGCCCGAGCTGGCCGGCGGACGCGAGCAGGAGATCCTGGTGGTCTGCCGTTCCGGCAAGCGTTCGGTGCTGGCGGCGGACGTGATGCAGCAGATGGGCTTCAAAAACGTGACGTCGCTCAAGCTCGGTATCCGCGGCTGGAACGATGCCGAGTTGCCGCTGGAGGATGCGGACGGCAACGCGGTGGATGCCGATGCCGGCGATGCGCTGCTGGCGCCGCGCGTGCGGATGGAGCAGCGCAGGCCGCAGTGATCAGGTGCGTTTCGGCGTCAGTGCCTCGCCGTCGAACGCGATCCCGGCCCACCCGGTCTTCATGAAGTTGCGGATGTTCTGGTGGTCGGTGCCGTCCGGATTGCCGAGCACATCCTTGCGGTAATGGTCGCCGAAGCAATGCAGCGTCTGTTGCGGTGACAGCCGGTGCAGTCTGGCGAACGAGAATATCTTGCACGAACCGTTGTTCTGGCCTGCTTCGTTGGATTGGTTGCCGTTCCTGAACGCGGTCGGGGTGAATTCGTAGGTTGCATCGATCGCTGCGATGATGTCGTTGAAAGCGACGCCGTCCGGCGCATCGTCCAGGCGTTGCAGGAGGCTCTTCAGTTCCATGGTGTCTCCGGTAAAACAAAAGGCGGCCTGGTGGCCGCCTTGTCGTGGAATGGCTTCGGCTATTCGCGTTCGCCGCTGAACGCCATCAGCAGGTTAAGCAGGTTGATGAACAGGTTGTAGATGTTCATGTACAGTCCCAGCGTCGCCATCACGTAGTTGGTCTCGCCGCCGTGCACGATGCGGCTGACGTCGAACAGGATGTAGGCGGAGAAGAGCAGCACGGCGATCGCGGAGATGGTCAGCGCCAGCGCGGGGATGGCCAGGAAGATGTTGGCCAGCGATGCGACGACCAGCAGGATCAGCCCGATGAACAGGAACTTGCCCATGAAGCTGAAATCCTTCTTCGTCACGGTGGCGACGGTCGCCAGCGAGAAGAAGATGATGCCGGTGCCGCCGGCGGCCAGGCCGACCAGCTGCGCGCCGTTCTTCAGGTGCAAGGCCACCTGCAGGATCGGGCCGAGCAACACGCCGGCCAGGAGGGTGAAACCGAGCAGTGCGGCGATGCCCCACACGCTGTTGCGCAGCGCGCTGACGGCGAACAGCATGCCCATCATCGCGCCGAACATCAGCAGTGCGGACATGATCGGGTGCTCGGCCATGAACGAGAAATCCATCGACATGCCGACGAACGCGCCGACCACCGTCGGAATCATGGTCAACGCCAGCATCATGTAGGTGTTGCGCAGAACCTTGTTCTGTTCGGCTGCGACGGCGCCGATCGGCATTGCGGTCTGGGTCTGGTATTGCATGCAGGGTCTCCTGAAAGTTAAGTGGTGCAAGAACCACGTGCGTAAGAGTAGCGAAGAGCGGCAAAAGTTTCAATTGCAAAGGCAGCGGGGTGGCGCTCTGCCAGCCCTCCTTGACCGTTCTTTGCCCGGGGAATTTTGCCAGTTTCAGTTCCGGCATCACATTGGCTGCGCCAATATGCGCCTTCACCGCAATCCGCGAGCGGGTTGTCAACCGCTCTGCCAGCCCTTCAAGGCCGCGCATTCTGAACCAATGTGCGAGGCATGTCCAGAAGGACGCCGGAGAATGCTAGGCACGCACGCAGTCCGCCCAGTTGTTGGGCGTCTCGTAGAGGCGCACGCGTTCGAGGCGCAGGTTGTTGCCGTAGATGTCGCGGTAGGCGCCGTTCAGGATGTCGAAGGCGATCCGCGCGAGGTTCTCGGCGGTTGGCACGGCGTCCAGGACAACGGTCTTGTGCCCCGGCAGGCCGGCGAGAAAATCGCGCACCCCACCATCGCCGCGATACACCAGGAAGGCATGATCCCATGCGTCGACCAGCTTTTCACTGGCGATGCGCTTCACGTCGGAGAAGTCCATCACCATACCCTGTTCGGGCTGCCCCTCGGCCGTGATGATGTCGCCGGACAGGGTGACCTCGATGGCGTAGCGATGCCCGTGCAGGTGCCTGCACTGGCTGGTGTGGTTGGGGATGCGGTGTCCGGCATCGAATTCGAGGCGTCGGGTGATGAGCATGTTGGCGGCAGGGATCTGGATGGCGCGGATTATACCCTGTCAGATTTTCAAAGCAGTGGCGCGTTGCAGAAATTCCCGCCGGGCCAGCTCGTCCTGGGCCGCACCGTAGCGCAACGCGCTGTAGCGCGCGGCAAGGTCGAGGATGGCGGCGGCGAGCTCGGGGCGTGCCGCGGCGACCCGAGCCGCGTAGTCCCGTGCGCCTTCATGCGCCGCGCGCCGCAGGCCGGCCCTTGCCAGCCTGCGGCACAACCCGAGCCACGCCGCTTGCACCTTGTCGGGCCGGCGCGCGAGCAGGTGGCGCAGCATGAACAGGGCGAACAGCGTGACCAGCAGGCCCACGCCGGCCGCCATGTTGAGCGCCATCTTCTGCCAGGTGGCCGACTCCATGCCGAGGCGGGTCAGGAAAGCGAACTGGCGTTCGCTGTTGTAGCCCAGCACCCACTGGTTCCACCGGTTGTCCAGCGTGTCCAAGTTCAGGCGCAGGTTGAGCAGCCACTGCGGCGGATTGCGCGCCATGAACGGCAGGGCGGCATTGTTCGCCACGGCGGCAGACAGGCCGCGCTCGACGCGTGCCGGGGCGATCGCCGCGGTCGGGTCGACGCGTACCCAGCCCTGCTGGTCGAGCCACACCTCCGCCCAGGCATGCGCGTCGGACTGGCGCACGATGTAGTAGTTGCCGACATCGTTGAATTCGCCGCCCTGATAACCGGTCACGACACGCGCCGGAACGTGTGCGGCGCGCATCAGGAACACGAAGGCCGAGGCGTAGTGCTCGCAGAACCCCTGCCGGGTCCCGAACAGGAAGTCGTCCACGCCATGGATGCCGAGTGGTGGCGGCTCCAGCGTGTACCGGAAATCCTGCTGGCCGAAATAGGCGAGGGCGGCACGCACCACCACGGCATCGTTCGCGCCGCCGGTGCGCCAGCCTGCGGCAAGTTCCCGCGCGCGCGGGTTGAGCGACGCGGGTAGCTGGCGCGCGCGCAGGAGTTGCCGTTGCGCCTCGCGCAGATTGGCATGGTAAGCGAGATGGGAGCGCGCCTCGTAGCGCAGCCGCGCCTTCACCGGCTCCCTGTGCACCACCCGGAAGTCGTAAGTGATGCTGGCGGGCGCGGATATCCGCTCGGGCACGTCGAGCGTGAACAGCCAGGTCTTGTTGTGCGGCTCCAGCGTGACGCTGTAATCGACCGCCTGTCCGGTTTCGGTGAATTGCGGGGCGACGCCGAATGCGGTACTGCCGGGTGTCCAGGTGCGCCCGTCGAAATGCCACAGCACCGGCCCGCGCCAGTACATCTGCTCGCGGCGCGGCGGCTCGCCGGCATAACTGACACGGAACGCGACCTCTTCCGACAGGATCAGGCGGCTCAGGCTGCCCGGCGCCATCTTGTCGTCCAGCCCGCTGCTGGCGAAGGCGTCCTGCGGCAAGCCCCACAGCGGACCCTGCACGCGCGGGAACAGGATGAACAGCACCAGCGTCAGCGGAATGGCTTGCAGCAACAATGTTGCCGCGATGCGCGCGCGCGGCTTGAGCGCGATGCCTTGGCCGTGCAGATGCACCCAGGCGGTGGCGATGATGAACAGCGTGGCGAGCATGTACAGCGCGGTGGGGATGCTCTGCGAATAGAAGAAGTTGGTGATGATGATGAAGCAGGCCAGATAGACCAGTGCCGCCGCATCGCGCAGGCTGCGCAGTTCCATGAACTTCAGCGTGGTGAGCAGGATCAGCAGCGTGACGCCGACCTCGCGCCCGAACAGCGTGCGGAAGGCGATCAGGATGCCGCCCACGCTGGCGAAGGTGATCGCCATCAGCAGCCAGCGTTTCGGCAGCGGGTTGCCGGTGTGGGTGAGATAGGCGCGCCATACCAGCAAGGCGGCGCACAAGGCGCTGACCCACGGCGGCAGGTGGTCGGTATGGGGTGCTGCGACCATGAGGATGCTGAGCAGCAGCCCGTAGATGACGGGCCGCTGCAGAACCGCTGCGCTTGCCGGCACCGCGTTGGGAACCGGCCCAGGATGCCCGTTGGCTCCATGCGAACCCCGCCTTGCCACTGCGGCGCCCATAACGTTCTTCAGCAGCCTGTTCATGGGGTCTTTTCGTCCAATCCGAACAGCGCGATCCGCCGCAGGCATGCGTCGCGGTGCGCAGTACCGTTGCCCGCGGGCGATTCGCCGTCCGGCAGGCGCAGCCCGTAGCGCAATCCCTGTGCCTCGGCATCCAGCACCCAGCGCGCCATGCGTGCCAGTTTATCCTCGTCGTTGCGGTCGGACGCAGCGGCGATATCCAGCCACAGTTCTTCGCCGACCTGTGTGGAGAACTGTTTGACCTGCAAGCCCTGTTCGCGCGCGAACGCTTTCCAGGCGATGCGCGGCAGGGCATCACCCGCCACATAATTGCGCAATCCGCTGAAGTCGTCATCGCCGGTGACGCTGCGTCTGCCTGCGCCGTCCGGTGCGGCGCCCGGCGGCAGCGCTGCTTCCGGCAACGGCCGGGGATAGACCAGGCAGCGCGTGTCGAAATGCAGGTACGACCAGGCATGGAACAGGCCGAGCGGGAACTCGGTATACAGCGTCAGCCTGCCCAGCGGCAGCCAGCCGCGCTGCGCCGCGGGTATGGGGAACGCGACTTCGCTGTCCCGTTGCGTGGGGACATCGAAACAGACCTTGTCGCCATTGCCGTTGCGCAGGCATAGCTGGTAGCGCGGAAACCTGCCGCGGTTGTGGAAGTGCAGCAGGAATCTCGCGGTATCGCCGCCGAATACGGCATCTGCATGGCCGGCGCGGACCTCAAGGTGCGCGAGGTTGCGGAAGGCGTGCAGCATGGACATCACCGCCATCATCGCCAGCAGGAAAGTCAGCACGTAACCGAGGCTGAGGTTGTAGTTGATATCGCCGAGCAGCATCAGCACCAGCATGAAGGCGAGCGCCAGTCCTTGCCGGGTGGGCAGGATGAAGATGCGGCGCTGGGTGAGGGTGACGGTTCCGCTCTCTATCTTCGGGCGGAACAGCCATGTGCGGAATCTCTGTTTGAGTGCGGTGAGCACGGGTTTGTGACTATTTGCCGAATAGTTTGGCGATCAAGGCTTCCCGTGTCATGGCATGGTGTGACGCCACATCAGCAAAAATTGCCGCGAGCGTGCCGATCCTTAACGGATCATGCAGTGGCACGGTGAGATGATGTTCTTTGGGCCGCAGGCTGGTCAAACGCACATGGCTACCGGTTTGCCGTGTTGGTTGATAGCCTAATTGCTCCAACGCCTTGATAAGTTGTGCGCCGGACAAGTCTCGCGGCAGTTTCATACGGCGAGAACTTCCTCGCGGGTGAAATGCAGGCGGATAATTTGCGGAGCTTTTCCTTCTTCAAAGTGGCAATGCACCGCATCACGTACTTGCTGGTGCAAACTTGCTTCGTCATCCGCTTCAGTGAGGATGGATTCGCCCAATGCGCGTGCCGTCAGCCCGCCTTCAGGTGATTCTTCGACTATAAATAGTATTTCATTCATGCTCATCCTTTCGGAAAGGGGTGCAGCGCATTTTAGCATTGCTCAGGATCAAGGGATGGCGACCGCCTCGATCAGTTCGCGCGCCAGCGTATCGCCGTCCTGCTTCTGGTATTCGCCTGCCGCCTGCAGGCGGTGGCTGACCACACCGGGCAGCACCGCTTGCACGTCTTCCGGGATGACCGCTTCGCGCCCGTCGAGCAATGCCCATGCGCGCGCGGCGGAGAGCAGCGCAAGCCCGGCGCGCGGGCTGAGGCCGTGCGTGTAACGCGCCGTTTCACGGGTATGGCGCAGGATGGCCTGGAGGTAGTCGAGCAGCGCGGGGGAGACGAATACCTGCCTGACGCGCTGTTGCAGCACCAGCAGTTCCGCACTTTCCATTTGCGGCCCGAGTCCGGCGATGATCTCGCGCCGGTCCACGCCGGACAGCAGGCCGCGCTCCGCGTGCGCGTCCGGATAACCCATCCGGATGCGCATCAGGAAGCGGTCCAGCTGCGATTCCGGCAGCGGGAAGGTGCCGACCTGGTGCAGCGGGTTCTGCGTGGCGATGACGAAGAACGGCGCGGGCAGCGGGCGCGTCGTGCCTTCGATGGTCACCTGATGCTCTTCCATCGCCTCCAGCAGCGCGCTCTGCGCCTTGGGCGTGGCACGGTTCACTTCGTCCGCCAGGATCATCTGCGCGAAGATCGGACCTGGATGGAACTCGAATCTTTCGCTGTCACGCTGGTATACGGATACGCCGAGGATGTCGGCGGGCAGTAGGTCGCTGGTGAACTGGATGCGCCGGAACTGCAGGCCGAGCGTGCGTGCCAGAACCTGCGCCAGGGTGGTCTTGCCGACACCGGGCAGGTCTTCGATGAGCAGATGGCCGCGCGCCAGCAGGCAGGCCAGCGCGAGGCGGATCTGCTGCGGCTTGCCGAGGATGATCTGCTCGGTCTGGCGGATGGCGTCTTTCAGGGATTGGCTCATGGGGGTTCCTCAAGAACTGTGAAACGCGGGGGGCGTTACATCTTTACACAGCGTTACCTTCACGCCTCACGGCATCAGGATCGCCGCTGCCACCTTGCGGCCTTCCGCTGCCAGGATATTGTAGGTGCGGCACGCCGCCGGGGTGGTCATGCACTCCACGCCGATGCCCGCCTCGGTCAGTGCGCGGTACAGGCGCGGGTGCGGGAAGCGCTGCCGTGCGCCGGTACCGAGCAGCAACACGTCCGGTTTGGATGCGAGGAACCGGGTGAAATGGGTTTCTTCCAGCGTATCGAAGCCGGCGACATCCCAGTCGCCGCATACGCCTTCCGCCAGCACCGCGATGCTGCGCTCGTGGCGTTCGCCGTTGACCATGACATGGTCAACGCCGTAAGCGGTGAACAATTTGGTGTCGCCGGGATCGGCCAGATGCAGTTTCAAAGACTCGCTCTCCTTCTGCCATATGGCATTTGCTGTGCAGGGGCGGCGCGGGTAAAATCGCGCCCCTTGCTGCTTCATGCCGGATTCTATCATTGAGCGATGGCTGAACATACCGGACGGCATTCCGGATAGACAGGTGAACCGTGAAACCAATATTGAAATCGACCAAGCTTTCCAATGTGTGCTACGACATCCGCGGTCCGGTGATGGAGCGCGCCAAGCAGATGGAGGAGGAGGGGCAGCGCATCATCAAGCTGAACATCGGCAATCTTGCGCCGTTCGGTTTCGAGGCGCCGGAAGAGATCCAGCAGGACGTGATCCTCAACATGCCGAACTCGTCCGGCTATTCGGATTCCAAGGGCATGTTCGCGGCGCGCAAGGCGATCATGCATTACTGCCAGTCGAAAAAGATCCCCGGTGTCGGGCTGGAGGATATCTACATCGGCAATGGCGCATCCGAGCTGATCGTGATGGCGATGCAGGGCTTGCTCAATACCGGCGACGAGGTGCTGGTACCCGCGCCGGATTACCCGCTGTGGACGGCGGCGGTCACGCTGGCGGGCGGTTCGCCGCGCCATTACCTGTGCGACGAGCAGAACGGGTGGATGCCGGACCTTGCCGACCTGCGCGGCAAGATCACGCCGCGCACCCGTGCCATCGTCATCATCAACCCGAACAACCCCACCGGCGCGCTGTATTCAGACGAGCTGCTGCGCGAGGTGGTGGAGATCGCGCGCCGGCACCATCTGATCGTCTTTGCCGACGAGATCTACGACAAGATGCTGTACGACGGCGCGACGCACACCTCGATCGCCTCGCTGGCCGACGATGTGCTGTTCCTCACCCTGAACGGGTTGTCGAAGAACTACCGCGCCTGCGGCTACCGCGCCGGCTGGATGGTGGTGTCCGGCGAGAAGAAGCACGCGCAGGATTACATCAACGGCCTGACCATCCTGGCCTCGATGCGGCTGTGCTCGAATGTGCCGGGCCAGTTCGCCATCCAGACCGCACTGGGCGGTTACCAGAGTATCGCCGACCTGGTCGCGCCGGGCGGGCGGCTGTGCAAACAGCGCGACCTGGCTTACGAGCTGCTCACCGCGATCCCCGGCGTGACCTGCGTCAAGCCGAAGGCCGCGTTGTATCTGTTCCCGCGCCTCGACCCGAAGGTCTATCCGATCAAGGATGACCAGAGATTCATCCTCGAGCTGCTGGAAGCGGAGAAGGTGCTGGTGGTGCAGGGTAGCGGTTTCAACTGGATACATCCGGATCATTTCCGCCTGGTGTTCCTGCCCAGCGTGGACGACCTGGTCGAGGCGATCGGGCGCATCGCGCGTTTCCTGGAAAACTATCGCAAGCAGCACGGCACGAATTAACGGAAGAGAGTCATGAGCATGAAACCAATCAATGTGGGACTGCTGGGCATCGGCACGGTCGGCGGCGGCACGTTCACCGTGCTGCGACGCAATGCGGAAGAGATCGCGCGCCGCGCCGGCCGACCGATCCGCATCATCGTGGCGGCGGACAAGAACTTGGAACTGGCGCAGCAAGTCACCGGCGGCGCATGCCGCATCACCGACGATGCATTTTCGGTGGTGAGCGACCCGGAAGTGGACATCGTCGTCGAGCTGATCGGCGGCTGTGGCGTGGCGAAAGAGCTGGTGCTGAGGGCGATCGCCAACGGCAAGCATGTGGTCACCGCCAACAAGGCATTGCTGGCGTTGCACGGCAACGAGATATTCAAGGCGGCGCAGGACAAGGGCGTGATGGTCGCGTTCGAGGCGGCGGTGGCGGGCGGCATCCCGATCATCAAGGCGCTGCGCGAGGGCTTGAGCGCCAATCGCATCGAGTGGATCGCCGGGATCATCAACGGCACGACCAACTTCATCCTGTCCGAGATGCGCGACAAGGGCCTCTCGTTCGACACCGTGCTGAAGGAGGCGCAGCGCCTCGGCTATGCCGAGGCCGACCCGACCTTTGACATCGAGGGCGTGGACGCGGCGCACAAGATCACCATCCTGTCGGCGCTTGCATTCGGCATCCCGATGCAGTTCGACAAGGCCTACATCGAGGGCATCAGCAAGCTGGATGCCACCGACATCCGCTACGCCGAACAGCTCGGCTAGCTACGCCGAACAGCTCGGCTACCGCATCAAGCTGCTCGGCATCGCCCGGCGTGCCGAGGGCGGCATCGAGCTGCGCGTGCACCCGACGCTGATCCCGGCCAGGCGCCTGATCGCCAATGTCGAGGGCGCGATGAACGCGGTGCTGGTGCAGGGCGACGCGGTCGGCTCGACGCTGTACTACGGCAAGGGCGCGGGCGCGGAACCCACCGCCAGCGCGGTGATCGCCGACCTGGTGGACGTAACGCGCATGCATACCGCCGACCCGGAACACCGCGTGCCGCACCTCGCGTTCCAGCCGGACCGGCTCGCCGACCTGCCGATCCTGCCGATGGACGAGGTCACGACCAGCTACTACCTGCGCCTGCGCGTGCAGGACAAACCGGGCGTGCTGGCCGACATCACGCGCATCCTTGCCGACGAGCAGATCTCCATCGACGCGGTGATCCAGAAGGAGCCCGCCGAAGGCGAAGAGCAGACCGACCTGATCCTGCTCACCCACCAGACGCGCGAGAAGCGCATCAACGCGGCGATCGCCAAAATGGAAGCGCTGCCGGTGGTGGCTGGCAAGGTGACCAAGCTGCGGCTGGAAGAACTGGGGAGGTAATCGAAGTGGAGATGATTTTTCAAGTATTCATGGGAAGCCCTTTTTTACAAGGCTTAACCATCGGGTTATCTATTGCACTTTTTGCGCTTATCTTCGGACTGTTCGAACGAAGACAATTAAAGAGCTACATACTTTCTCACATGAAGATTTACGGTGAGGGAGAAAAACATTTGTTAAGTGAGTTGGAGAAGCTGAAAGAACAAGTGTCCAACCTCAGACTTCGTGTTACCGAATATAAGTCGAAACCGGGCCGGGCCGAATTGCGAGAATTATTTCTACTGGATAGAACTATCAAACTAATGAGTCAGCGTGCTCCTGGATTCGCTTCAGCATGGGAGTTGACTCGTGTCGAGATTGAGAAGCAGATTGATGATGCGGACAGTGGGCTAATTGCTTGGTCAAAAAGAATGGTTCTTCCTCATGCCAGATGGGTAAGCCGTATGGATTCTCAGCTAGGCGCTTTAATTCATCCAGACAAGAAGTGAAACTTATCAGTTAACATGAAATACACCAGCACCCGCGGCGGCATGGCCGCCAGATCGTTCACCGACATCCTGCTCGGCGGCCTCGCCGATGACGGCGGCCTGGCGGTACCCGACCACTATCCGAAATTGGGCCCGGCCGACCTTGCGGCGATGCGCGGCATGGATTACCGCGAGCTGGCGTTCGAGGTGATCAGCCGTTTCGCCACCGATATCCCGGCGGACGACCTCAAGGACATCATCGCCCGAACCTACACCGCGCAGGCCTTCGGCAGCGAGGAGATCACGCCGCTCAAGACGCTGGAACCCGGCCTGCACATCCTCGGCCTGTCCTACGGCCCGACGCTGGCGTTCAAGGACGTGGCGATGCAGCTGCTCGGCAACCTGTTCGAGTACGCGCTGGCGAAAGACCATGCGGAGCTGAACATCCTCGGCGGGACTTCCGGCGACACCGGCTCGGCGGCGGAATACGCGATGCGCGGCAAGCGCGGCATCCGCGTGTTCATGCTGTCGCCGCTCGGCAAGATGAGCCCGTTCCAGACCGCGCAGATGTATTCGCTGCAGGACCCGAACATCTTCAACATCGCGGTCACCGCGCCGTTCGATGCCTGCCAGGACATGGTCAAGGCGGTGTCGAACGATCTGGCGTTCAAGGAAAGATACCGCATCGGCACGGTCAATTCGATCAACTGGGCGCGCGTCGTCGCGCAGGCGGTCTACTATTTCCAGACCTACTTCGCACTGACTGAATCAAACGACGAGCAGGTCTCCTTCGCCGTGCCGTCCGGGAATTTCGGCAACGTGTGTGCCGGGCACATCGCGCGCCAGATGGGACTGCCGATCCGCAGGCTGATCGTCGCGACCAACGAGAACGACGTGCTCGACGAGTTCTTCAGGACCGGCGTGTACCGCCCGCGCCCGGAGACGCTGCACACCAGCAGCCCGTCGATGGACATCACCAAGGCCTCCAATTTCGAGCGTTTCGTCTATGACCTGGTCGGGCGCGATGCAAAAGTCCTCAAGGGCTTGTGGGAGCGACTGGAAAAGGACGGCTGTTTCGATCTCAGCCAGACGCCGTATTTCGCCAGGGTGCAGGAGTTCGGTCTGGCCTCGGGCGCCAGCAGCCATGCCGACCGCATCGCCACGATACGCCGCGTGCATCGGCAGTACGGCGTGGTGATCGATCCGCATACCGCCGACGGCATGAAGGCGGGGCTGGCACACCGTGAAGCCGGCATCCCGCTGGTGTGTCTGGAGACCGCGCTGCCCGCCAAGTTCGAGGAGACCATTCGCGAGGCGCTGGGGCAGGATCCGCAGCGCCCGGACGGCTACGGGAACATCGAAAGCCTGCCGCAACGTTTCGACACGCTGCCGCCTGAGGTGGAACAGCTGAAGGCATACATCGCGGCAAGGGTTCCGCATACCCCATGACGGTCCTGTCGTGGATCGTTGCGACCAGCCTGGCGGGCGGCGTGCTGAGCGTGCTGTGCGCCGCGCTGTTCGCTCTGAGCGCGCGCGCGCACTGGGTTGGCTCGCTGGTCAGCTATGCCATCGGGGCGCTGCTCGGCGCGGTGTTCCTCGACATTCTGCCCGAGGCGATGGAGACGGGCAGCAGCGCGGCGGCGGTGAGCGGCACGGTGCTGGCCGGCATCCTGTTGTTCTTCACGCTGGAGAAACTGCTGTTGTGGAGGCACTGCCACCATGACGGCTGCGAGGTGCACGAGCACGATACGCATGGCCGCAGCGGCACGATGATCATGGTCGGCGACACCTTCCACAATTTTGTCGACGGCGTGATCATCGCGGCGGCGTTCCTTGCCGACACCCAGCTTGGTATCGTCACCGCGCTGGCGATCATCGCGCACGAGATCCCCCAGGAGGTCGGCGATTTTCTGATCCTGCTGCATTCCGGGTACAGCAAGTCACAGGCCCTGTTCGTCAACGTGCTGTCCAGTCTGGCGATGCTGGCTGGCGGCGTGCTGGCCTATTTCGCCTTGCGGTCGGTGCAGAGCATCGTGCCGACCCTGCTGGCGCTGGCGGCGGCGAGCATGATCTACGTCGCGGTGGCCGACCTGATCCCCGGTCTGCACAGGCGCGCCAGGCTGAGCGACACCCTGCAGCAGGTGGTGCTGATCGCGCTGGGAGTCGGCTCCATCCTCCTGATCGGCATGCTGGTTCCGGAATAGCCGGTGAAAGTGTCGAAATGAACAATGCCATACCAAGAGTGGGATTCGTCTCGCTCGGTTGCCCGAAGGCGACCGTCGATTCCGAGCATATCCTCACCCGCCTGCGCGCCGAAGGCTACCTGATCTCCGGCAGCTACCGGGATTCCGACCTGGTGATTGTGAACACCTGCGGCTTCATCGACAGCGCGGTCGAGGAATCGCTGGACGCGATCGGCGAGGCGCTGAATGAGAACGGCAAGGTGATCGTCACCGGCTGCCTCGGCGCGAAGGGCGACGTGGTGCGGCAGGCGCACCCGAAGGTGCTCGCGGTGACCGGGCCGCATGCCACCGACGAGGTGATGGCGGTGGTGCATCTGCACTTGCCCAAGCCGCATGACCCGCTCTCCGACCTGGTGCCCGCGCAGGGTGTCCGCCTGACGCCGAGGCACTACGCCTACGTGAAGATCTCCGAGGGCTGCAACCACCGCTGCACCTTCTGCATCATCCCCAGCCTGCGCGGCGACCTGGTCAGCCGCCCGGTCGGCGATGTGATGCAGGAAGCGCAGAGCCTGGTCAACGCGGGCGTGAAGGAACTGCTGGTGATCTCGCAGGACACTTCCGCCTACGGTGCGGACATGAAATTCCGTACCGGCTTCTGGAACGGCCGGCCACTCAAGACGCGCATGACCGAACTGGCTGCGGCGCTGGGCAAGCTCGGTTCATGGGTGCGGCTGCATTACGTCTATCCGTATCCGCATGTGGACGAGGTGGTCCCGCTGATGGCGGAGGGTATCCTTCTGCCCTACCTCGACGTGCCGTTCCAGCATGCCAACCAGCGCATCCTCAGGCTGATGAAGCGCCCCGGCGACAGCGAGAACGTACTGGCGCGCATCCGGAAATGGCGCGAGGGCTGTCCGGAGCTGACGCTGCGCAGCACCTTCATCGTCGGCTTCCCGGGCGAGACAGAAGAAGAGTTCGAGGAGCTGCTGGATTTTGTCGAGGAAGCGCAGATCGACCGTCTCGGGGCGTTCGCCTATTCGCCGGTGCAGGGTGCGGCGGCCAACGAGCTGCCCGACCATGTGCCTTCCGAGGTACAGCAGGAGCGTCTGGCGCGGCTGATGCTGCTGCAGGAGGAGATCAGCGAGGAGCGCCTCAGGCGCAAGGTCGGCAAGACCCTCTCGGTGCTGGTCGACGAGGTCGGCGAGGAGGGCGCCATCGCGCGCAGCAGCGCGGATGCGCCGGAGATCGACGGCCTGGTATACATCGAGGACGGCCAGAGGCTAAAGGTGGGTGACTTCGCCGAGGTCAGGATCACCGGTTCCGATACCCACGACCTGTGGGCCGAGCGGGTCAACTAGGCGAATCCCAAGCCGTTACCCGGATACCAGAGGGACGCCGACATTGCGCGGACGTGCCAAAAGCAAATGGAGCACCGCTTTTGGCACGTCCGCGTGGAGCACGGAACGACAAGCGCTGCGGATCAGCGGCCGCGGCCCCCGCCAGACCCCATACCGCCACCACCGGATCCCATGCCGCCCTTACCGGAACCCATCCTGCTGCCTCTCGCGGGCGGCTCGTCGGGCAGTGCCACACCACGCTCCTTGGCGCGCTCCTGCATGCGCTCGTGATGTTCCTTGCGGATCTGCTCACGTTCCTCGGCGGTTCTCGCGGCACGCATCTTGTCGCGTTGTTCGGCGCGTTCTTGTTGCGTCATCAGTTGGCTGCCATAGGCCTGCTCTTGTGTCCGGACCTTTTCCTGGGCGCGTTCCTGATCGGCTGCCAGTGCGAACCCTGCGGACAGGGACAGTACCGTTGCCAAGGCGGACGCCATCAATGTGTTTTTCATGATCTTAGCTCCTTATCAATCCGGGTTGTGTGATTTGCAACAGCGGCCACTGCAACCCCTTCAGTGACCACGCATGCCGGTATCCGGCACCATCGATTCCAATCCTGACACCATCAATCGGCCGGCTTGCCCATGTCGCGTTTGAACTGCTTGCGCTCTTCAGGCGACATCTTCTCGAAGCGCTCGTGCATCTCCTTGCGATGCTCCGCGCGCTCTTCAGGTGACATCTTCCCGCGGTGTTCCCTCATCTCCTCGCGCATCTTCCTGCGCTCTTCCGGCGGCATCTGCTGCCAATGTTCGTGCATCTGCTTGCGGCGCTCGGCACGCTGCTCCGGTGACAGCCTGTCCGAATCTTCACGCCTCATGCGGCGATGTTCGCGCCGCTCCTCGGGCGACATCTTCTCCAGCTCTTCATGTATCTGTCTGCGTCGTTCGGCGCGTTGTTCTGGTGTCAGGCCATCCATCTCCTTGCGCATCGCCTCGCGTTCCGCGGCACGCTGCTCCGGGGTCATGGCCTTCATGTGTTCCAGGTGTTCCCTGGCAGACATGGGGCGTGGTGTGTCGGCAGCCAGCGCATCCACGCTGAAAGAGGCGGCGATACCGGCAGCGATCATGGCCTTCAAAAGAGTATTCATATCCTTCTCCTTGTGTGGTTGTCTGAAACGCCGCATCGGGCGTGGATTGCATGATGCGATTGAACTGTAAGCCGAGTGTTTGTGCCAGTGCCTGATTTGTAAAAGTTTGTTTCAATTCTGCGGCTGCCATACAATTCATTACAGCTTCAGCGGATAGCCCGTTTATCATGCCGCCATGACCAACCCGCAACGTATCCTCATCATCGACGACGACGCGCGCCTGCGCGAGCTGCTGTTGCGCTATCTCGGCGAGCAGGGCTTTGCGGCCAGGGCAGTGGCGGACGGCAGCGCCCTGGACAAGGCCTTGCAACTGAACCGTTACCACTTGCTGGTGCTGGACCTGATGCTGCCCGGCGAGGATGGGCTGGCGATTCTGCGCCGATTGCGCGGCGCGGGGGAGAGTGTGCCGGTGATCCTGCTCACCGCCAGGGGCGACGAGGTCGACCGCATCGTCGGGCTGGAGATGGGTGCGGACGATTATCTGCCCAAGCCGTTCAATCCGCGCGAACTGGTGGCGCGCATCAACGCGGTGCTGCGGCGCAAGGGATCCCAGCCGGTCGGCGCGCCCGATACCGAGGAGAAGACCATCGCCTTCGGTGATTGCGAACTGAATCTCGCCACGCGCATGCTGACCAGGTCCGGTGCACCGGTTTCCCTGACTACCGGGGAATTCGCGCTGCTCAAGGCGCTGGTGACCCACCCGCGCCATCCGATGTCGCGCGACAAGCTGATGGAACTGGCGCGCGGCCGCGACCACGAACCGTTTGACCGCGCCATAGACGTGCAGGTGTCGCGGCTGCGCAAACTGATTGAAACCGACCCTGCCAAGCCGCGCTTCATCCAGACGGTGTGGGGGCATGGCTATGTGTTCGTCCCCGACGGAGCCAAGCCTTGACCGTCCTGCCGAGAACCCTGCTGGCGCGCTCCTTCCTGCTGATGGTCATTCTGATCGTGTTGGCGTTCGCCGCTTCCGTGGCGGTGTTCCGCCATGTCGAACAGGAGCCGCGCGCCCGGCAGATGGCGCAACTGGTGGTGTCGGTGGTCAATCTCACGCGCGCCGCCGTGCTGTCCGCCGCCCCGCAATGGCGCGGCGCGCTGCTGTCCGAACTGGCGGAATCCGAAGGGCTGCTGGTGCAGATGACGGAGTCCGGCGACGTGCTGAAGGACTTGCCCGGCCGGCCGCCGATATTGCGCGAGATGGCGGAGAGGGTGCGCGACAGCCTGGGCGCCGAGACGCGCTTCGCGGCGGAGCGCAACGGCGTGGAAGCACTGTGGGTGAGTTTCTTCATCGGCAATGAGGAGTTTTGGGTGGCCTTGCCCAGGGAGAGAGTCGAGCATCCGGTATCGCAGGTGCTGCTGATCTGGGGCAGTGTGGTGCTGGCGCTGGCTCTCTTCGGTGCCTACTTCATCGCACGCCAGGTGGCGCATCCCCTGAAGCGGCTCGCGCAGGCGGCACAGCAGGTCGGCCAGGGCGCAATGCCGCAGCCGCTGCCGGAACGCGGCGCACGGGAGATCGTCGCGGTGTCGCGTGCCTTTAACCAGATGTCCGCCGACCTTGCCGCCGACGAACGCGAGCGCACGCTGGTATTGGCCGGCATCTCGCATGACTTGCGCACCCCGCTGGCGCGCGTGCGGCTCGCCGCCGAAATGAGCGCCGACGAAGCGCTGCGCGCGGGGCTGGTTGCCGACGTGGAGCAGATGGACGCGGTGATCCGGCAATTCCTCGACTATGCGCGTCTCGACGAGAACGAGGCCGCCGCTCCAGCCGACCTGCGAACCGTGGTGCAGGAAACGGCACGGCAATTCGCGGTGCAGGCCAAGGCGCTCATGCTCGACCTGCAGCCGGTGCCGCCGCTTGCCATACGCCCGTTGCTGCTGAAGCGCGCACTCTCCAACCTGCTGGATAACGCCATCAAATATGGCGGCGGTGAGATCACCGTGCGCCTCGGGCAGGACGGGGGCCGGGTCGTCGTGACCGTAGCGGACCGCGGCGCGGGCATTCCTGTCGCGCAGCGCGAAACCGCAAAACGCCCGTTCATGCGCCTGGAAAGCGCGCGCAGCGATGCGGCCGGGTCGGGACTGGGGCTGGCTATCGTCGAACGCGCCGCGCGGCTGCATGGCGGCGAGTTCCGTCTGGAAGAACGCGACGGAGGCGGCCTGGTGGCCAAGCTGGCGTTGCCGGCAGACTCGGGCGGATAGCTCCGCCTGCGCTTGCGGACGGGCGCCGGGGCGGTTTGGCGGGTATAATCGCCCTGTCGTTTACGACCCTCTATGTTATGAATCCAGACTGGCAACGATTCCTTGCGCAACAGGGCGCAACCTTTGACGGAGAGGTGGTGCGGCACTTCGGTGACCTCGCCGCCGAACTGCGTGCGGCGGCACAGGGCACGGTGCTGTGCGACCTGGGTCAATCCGGCACGCTGCGTGTTTCCGGCGAGGATGCGCAATCCTTCCTGCAGAACATGCTGAGCAACGACATCCGCGAAGTCGGTGCCGGCCGCGCGCAGCTCAGCAGCCTGAACACGCCGAAGGGGCGCATGCTGGCGACCATGCTGATCTGGCCGAACGGCGACGGTTACCTGCTGCAACTGCCGCGCGTGCTGTGCGAACCGCTGCGCAGGAAACTCGCCATGTACGTGTTGCGCGCCAAAGTGAAGGTCTCCGATGCAAGCGACGAAGTCGTCTCACTGGGGCTGTCCGGCGAGAATGCGCAGGAGATCCTGATGAGACAATTCGGCGGGCTGCCGCAGTCGCCGCTCGGCTTCACCGATAACGAGCAGGCGGGTGTGCTGAGGCTCGGCGACACGCGTTTCCAGGTCAGTACCACCGCGCAATATGCCCCGACCCTCTGGCAGTCGCTCGGCGAGCATGCGCAGCAGGCTGGCAGCGTGTGCTGGGACTGGCTCAACATCCGTAACGGCATCCCCGTCATCCTGCCGCAGACGCAGGAGCAGTTCGTGCCGCAGATGGTGAATTTCGAACTGATCGGCGGCGTGAATTTCAAGAAGGGCTGCTACCCGGGCCAGGAGATCGTGGCGCGCATGCAATACCTCGGCAAACCGAAGCGGCGCATGTATCTGGCGCACATCGACGGGACACAGCCTGACAGCGACGAAGCGCCTCGTCCGGGCGATGAACTGTTCAGCGCGGACATGGAAGGCCAGGCCAGCGGCATGGTCGCCAACGCCTCGCCCGCGCCGGACGGCGGCTACGACGTGCTGGCGGTGGTGCAGACTTCCAGCCGCGAATCGCAGACCGTGCGTTGGGGATCCCTGCAGGGACCGGCATTGCAGTTCCTGCCGCTGCCCTATCCGTTATCGCGGGACTGACCCCGGCTCATGCGGCATGCCTGCCCGTATGCGGGCTAGCGCAGCGTCAGCAGGAAGATGTTCTCCCTCAGTTTGCTCAGGCCGCGTTCCCGGAAGCGCGGGTTCTGCGCGAGCACGTCCGCCTGTGCCAGCAGGCGGATTTCGGCGCCCCCGCGGTAAAGCGCCTCCACCTCGCCCGTGGAAACCGCAAATGGCGGACCGGGCATTTCCTCCTGTGGGTAATCGAAGGTGATGAGCAGGATCCGCGTCGCGGGCGGCAGGATGCCGAGCAGGTGGCGCGCGTAGCGTTCGCGCATCTCTGGCGGCAACGCGACCAGTGACGCGCGGTCGTACACCGCATTCACTTCCGCCAAGTCTTCCTTGCACAGGTCGAAGAAGTCGCCACACAGGATGCGGATGGCATCCGTTTCACAGCGGTCGAATCTTTCGCCGGGGATATGGTGCGGGACCTGGCCGTTCTTGCTGAAGAACGCCTGCACGGCGAGTGCGCTCAATTCCACACCCAGCACTGCATGGCCCTGTTCGCGCAGCCACAACATGTCCCGGCTCTTGCCGCACAGCGGTACGAATACCTCGCTGCCTTCCGCAAGGCGCAGCTCCTGCCAGTGCCGGCATAAATGGGGATTGACCACGTCCTGGTGGAAACCGGTTTCCTTGCGCTCCCAGCGCTCCAGCCAGAAATCCTTTTTCATCTCCTGTCACCGCGGCGATAGAAGGTCAGATGGCGGATTGCCGGAGTTTCAGGGACATCCTGATATGCGGTGGTCCCGTATCCGCGGCCACCTCGCCGCGCGGGACGAAACCGATGCCCAGATAGAACGGTGCATAGCGGGATGGCACATCGACACTCACCTGCGCGTAATCATGCGCGCGTGCATAATCGAGCAACGCTTCGGCGATCGCCGTGCCGACCTTCTGCTTGCGCCATCGCGGCAGTACCGCGATATGCCCGATGTGGCCGTCAGGCAGCATCCGCCCGCAGCCGATGGCGTCGCCCTGAAGGCTCAGGGCCAGGGCATGGCGGCAGCTTTCGTCCAGCCCGTCCCACTCGGCTGCTTCGGGCATACCCTGCTCGCTGACAAATACCGCCTGGCGAATAGGCTTGAGCAGCGGTTCGCCATCGTGCCAGCCGATCAGGCTGACGGTAAACGGATTACCCATCATTCACCTCCTCAAGGCTCTTATGCGATGATCTCGACAACCGTTCCTGCGGGTGCCAGGTCGAACAACTCGATCAGGTCGGCATTGCGCATCCGGATGCAGCCATGCGAGTCTGGAACGCCGAGTCGCGCCGAATCCGGTGTTCCGTGGATGTAGATGTAGCGGCGCATGGTGTCGTTCTCGCCGAGCCGGTTGAAACCGGCTTCGCAACCGGACAACCACAGGATGCGCGTCAGTATCCAGTCGCGTTTCGGGAATTGCGCGCCCAGTTCCGGCGTGTAGATCTCCCCGGTCGGGCGGCGTCCGACGAACACGGTGTTCTCCGGCTGCCCCGCACCGATCCTGGCGCGGATGACGTGCCTGCCGCGCGGTGTGCAATGGCTGCCGCTGGTCTCGCCCACGCCGTTCGCGGCGGTGGACACGCTGTAGCGGCGCAGCATGTTGCCCGCATCGTCGAGCAGTTCGAGTTGCTGCGCGGCGATATGGATGTTGATCTTCATTCGGCCTTCTGCTGCGCGCGGCGTCGCGCGAAAAAATCGCTGAGCATGGCGCCGCATTCCCCGGCCAGCACGCCCCCGGTCACTTCGGTGTGGTGGTTCAGGCGCCGTTCGGCGAATGCGTCCAGCACGCTGCCGCATGCGCCGGTCTTCGGGTCGCGCGCCGCATACACCACGCGCGCGATGCGCGCATGCATGATCGCCCCGGCGCACATCAGGCAGGGCTCCAGGGTGACGAACAGCTCGCAGCCCACCAGCCGGTAATTGTCCAGCCGCTGCGCCGCGTCGCGCAGCGCCAGCATCTCGGCATGGGCGGAAGGGTCGCGGCGCGAGATCGGCGCATTGAACCCGCGCCCGACGATCTCCCCGTCCTTCACCACCACGGCCCCGATCGGCACCTCCCCGGCCGCCTCGGCCTGCCCGGCCAGCTCCAGCGCGGCGCGCATGAAAGCAACGTCCCCTCCGCCCGCTGGCGTGAGAGGGGAGGCGGGAGAGCACTGATCTTTCTGTCGCTCCATCACTTTTTCAACGGGCTGGCCATACCCTTGCCGTGTTCATTCACCGGACGAGTATAAATCATCGCCGTGCAAACATCCGGATGAACATGCCATCGGCCGCGGCCCCGGCATCGCCCGGATCAGGTCTCCGTCCGGTTCAGGCGCGGATCGAACGCATCACGCACCGCGTCGGCGAACAGGTTCGCCGCCAGCACCAGCACCAGCATGAAGCCGAACGCCGCCGCCAGCGCCCACCACACCATCGGTTCGCGTCCCATTTCCAGACGCGCCGCGTTGATCATTGTGCCGAAGCTGATCATCGACGGATCCACACCCACGCCGACGTAGGACAGCACCGCCTCGGCCAGCACCAGCGCGCTGAAATCCATCACCAGCGCGATCAGGATGATGTGCATCACGTTCGGCACGATGTGGCGCGTCAGGATGCGCAACGAGGACACGCCGAAGGATTGTGCCGCCTGGATGTATTCCAGTTCGCGCAGCTTGAGCGTCTCGCCGCGCAGCAGGCGGCACAGCCCGGTCCAGCTGGTCACGCCGAGGATCAGGCACAGGAACACCAGCCGCAGGTCGGCGCGCGACGCGGCGGTGTCGAACCATTCGGGATGTGTCTCGATGGTGACCTGCATCATCAGCACCGCCGCGGCGATCAGCAGCACGCTGGGGATGGAACTCAGCACGGTATAGACATACTGGATGGCATCGTCCACCCAGCCGCGGAAATAGCCTGCCGCGATGCCGAGCAGCAGCGCCAGCGGCAGGGTGACCAGTGTCGTCACCGTGCCGATGACCAGGCCGGTGCGGATGCTCTTCAGCGACAGGTACAGCACGTCCTGCCCGACCTTGTCGGTGCCGAGCACGTGATAGACGGAAGCGAGGTGGGCGGTCGCCCCGAGCAGGGCGGCGCTGATGAGTGTGGCGATCAGCAGGGGGCGCAGCGGCAGGCCGTGCTGTGCCAGCCAGCGCCTGCCGGCCAGCGCGACCAGCAGCCCCGTCAACGATCCGCCCAGCGCGCCGAGCAGGGCGCGCTTCAATACATCGCCGTCGCGCTGCGCCGCATCGGCCAGATGCGCACCGCCGTAGCGCAGGCGCGGGTATTCGCGCAGCACGTTGCCCTGCGCATCGCCCATGCTCTCCTTGGTATACAGCGTCACCGCGAAGGGCGCGGAGTAGGTTTTTTCGGTCTGCAAGCGCAATGGCTCGACCAGCTTGTCGAGCACGCTCAGCACCTCCGGCGAATAGACCTTTTCGCCGCCATCGGCTGTCGGCAGGGCGGCGCGGTAATGCAGCGTGTCCAGCAGCCCGACGACGAGAAACAGCGCCAGTACCAGCAGCGACACCATCGCCGTGGCGTTCTGCGCGACGCGCCGCCACGGCAGCAGCAGATGCTCGTGCCGCCGCACATACCATGCCGTCGCGCCGCCCGCCGCCAGCAGCAGGAACACCAGCACATCGCTCCACAGGATGACCGGCATGAAGCTCATGAGAGCCTTACCCGCGGATCGACCATCGTGTAGGAGATGTCGGTGAGGATCAGCCCGACGATATACAGCACCGAACCGAGGAACACCATCGCGCGCACCACGGAGAAATCCTGCGCGTTGATCGCGTCGATGGTGTAGCTGCCCAGGCCGGGGATGCCGAAGAACGACTCGGTGAGCAGGCTGCCCATGAACAGCAGCGGGACCACCACGACCACGCCAGTCAGGATCGGGATCATCGCGTTCTTCAGCACATGGGTGAACAGCACGCGCAGTTCGGACAAGCCCTTGGCGCGCGCGGTGCGCACGTAGTCCTTGCCGATCTCCTCGAGGAAGATGGTGCGATACCAGCGGCTGCTCGAGCCGATGCCGCTCGCCACGCCGATGAGGATCGGCAGCACCACGAACTTGAAACTGTCCGCACCGCCCGCGTAACCGGAGATGGGCACCAGATGCCACAGCTTGCTCACCACGAACTGCCCGCCGATGATGTAGAACAGGCCTGAGACCGACATCAGCAGCACGCACAGGGCCACGCCGGCGATGTCCAGCGTGGTGGCGCGGAACAGCGTCATCAGCAGCGCGAAACTGACGTAGGCGAACAGGCCGATGAGGAAGGTCGGCAGCGCGATCGCCAGGCTAGGCCCCATGCGTGTGACGATCTCGCGCCCGATGCTGCGCCCGTCGTCGGAATAGCCGAAGTCGAAGACGAACATGCTGGCGGATTTCTGCCAGAAGATCGTGTCGGTGACCATGCCGGGGCCGCTCGCCGCGCCGTTGACCAGCAACGGCTTGTCGTAGCCGCGCTGCTGCTTCCACTTCTCGATGGCCTCCGGCGTGACGCGCTTGATGCCGAGCTGCATGCGCGCCATGTCGTCCGGGGTGTTGACCACGAAGAACAGTGTGAAGGTGAGCAGGTTCACCCCGATCAGGATCGGCACGGCATACAGGATGCGGCGCAGCAGGTAGGCAAGCATCGGGTCTCTTGTGGGTGGCTGACGGTTGCGCGAATTATAGGGCAATATCATGCCGCAACCGGTTCGTGCGTTACCGGCGCATCCTTGTGCGGCTACGATCCACGGTGTGCTAGACTTTGGCATGTGTTCAGGCGGGCTTCCGGCTGAATCGCACCCTTGGATAAACCACACGGATGATCGCCATGGAAAGATTTCTGCTGATTCTGTTAGTGCTGGCCAGTGCAAATGCCTTTGCCGGGCTCAGTAAATGGGTGGATGCCGACGGCAAGGTGCATTATTCCGATCAGATGCCGCCCGCCAATGTGAAAGCAAAGACATTGCGGGGCACTTCGGACGCCGCCGTTCCCGCAAGCGCCCCTGCCGCACCGAAAACCATCGCGGAACGCGAAGCGGAACTGAGGAAGGCGCAGCAGGCGAAGAGAGAGGCCGCCGACAAGGCCGCTCAGGAACAGTCAAGGTTGGAAACGGAGAAAGCCAATTGCGCCGCAGTGCAGCAGAATCTGCGCGCCCTGCAGGGGGGCATGCGCATGATGGAGGTCGATGCAAAAGGCGAGCGCTCCTATCTGGACGACGAACAGCGCCGGCAACGCATCGAAAAAGCCCAGCAGGACATCAAGACTTACTGCAAATGACCGGATACACGTCAAGTCCCTGATTCCCGTACAGTAATAAACAAAAACGACACCCTCGCGGTGTCGTTCTTGTTTGTTGGGACGGTGGGAATCGAACCGGTATCCCGCAGGAGTGAAGTCAGCGCAGTTCGTACCAGACACCCCGTCCGCTTCCGTGCTGGTCCAGGTGCCCGCGTTCGACCAGCGCACGGAAATGTTGTTTGAGCGTGTTGCGGCTTGCTCCGGTCAGTTTGATGGCCTCGCCGATGGTGACGCGACCATGTTCGCGCGCAAATTCGACGATTTGCAGCGAGAGCCCAGGCAAGGCAGCCAGCACAAGTTTTTCGCGCTCCACCTTCTTATCAAGCCGCCTGACCTGTTCGGCGAGTGATCGCAGGAAGAATGCCAGCCACGGTTGCCAGTTCGGGGCATCGGTGCGAATCGTCCCTTGGGTCTGACGCAACGCCAGATAATAGGCTTCTTTGTTCTGCTCAATGACACTTTCCAGGGAACTGTATGGTGCATAGGCATAACCCGCCTGTAATAACAGTAGCGTCGTGAGCGCGCGGGAGAGCCGGCCGTTGCCGTCCTGGAATGGATGTATCTCCAGAAACACCACCACCCACAGCGCAATGATTAACAAAGGGTGCAAGTGTCCGGCAGTACGTTCCTCCTGCACCCAGGTGACCAAATCCGTCATCAGGCGTGGCGTATCGAAGGGCGATGCCGTCTGGAACACAATGCCGATTTGCTTGCCGCTATCATCGAAGGCGGCGACGCTATTGGATGTAGTCTTGTAGTTGCCGCGATGCCATGCATCCTTCTCGCTGTAGACGAGCAGGTTCTGATGCAACTGCTTGATGTGGTTTTCAGTAAAGGTAATGTCCTGCCACGATGAAAATACCAACTCCATGACTTCCGCGTAGCCAGCCACCTCCTGCTCGTCGCGACTGGTGAAGTTCTTGATTTGCAGGTTGGATAGCAAGTGCTCGACCTCGCGGTCAGATAACTTGCTTCCCTCGATTCGGGTGGATGAGCCGATGCTCTCGATGGTGGCGACGCGAAGCAGGGCTGACAGCCGATCGGGCGCCAGCGTACCCAAGGCGCGCCATGCCCCCTTGAATTCATCGATCCTGGCGATCAGTGACAGGATGTCCTGGGTGATCTGGATTGTGTCGGCTCGAATCATGGAACCAATAATACACCCAATTACACCCATTTCAAGACTATTGTCCAGAAACACGCCCATTAACACCCAAAAGACAGGAGAATGCGCAATAAATATGCCGCAACACTAGGAAAAACGCCGTCTCTAGGACGGCGTTGGACCCCGTTGGGGGTATTGTTGGTGGAGACGGCGGGAATTGAACCCGCGTCCGCAAGCACTCTACAGGCAGTTCTACATACTTAGCCTGGCTGTTTGATTTGATCCCGTACACGCCAACCGGCGGGCTGGTACGGGACGAGTCACCTTGATTCTAGCTTCGTGCAAAGTGACCCTGCACGACACGATTCCGTGTGATTTACCTCACTCATCTCGGCCTTGCGGCTTTGAGCCCCTCCACGGACAGCAGGGTGTGAGGTTCAGCCGACTAAGCGGCTAAAGCGTAGTTTTCGTCGTTTGCGACTAGTTTTTTCCAGCTGATTTACGAGGTGGCGGGTCCTCGGTATGCCCTACACTGCTTTGCAACCCACGTCGAAGCCAAGTCGTCCCCTGTGGTGATACTACAAAACGGTACGGATTGTAGCAGAGTCAGAGGGTGAGATAGCCGAGAAGTTCCGTGGGGGTGTCGATCATGCCGTGCGTACCCCAGTCGTCGAGTTGCGCACCGTCGCCGATGTAGCCGTAGCGGGCGATGATGCCGGGCATCGCGGCGGCGCTGGCGGCCTGCATGTCGCGCAGGTCGTCGCCGAGGTAGAGGCAGCGGGCGGGGTCGGCGCCGGCCAGTTCGCAGGCGCGGAGCAATGGGGCGGGATGGGGTTTGGCGTGCGCGCAGGTGTCGCCGCTGACCAGGCAGGCGGCACGCCCGGCATAGCCCAGCGCCTGCATCAGCGGTACGGTGTAGCGGTGCGGCTTGTTGGTGACGATGCCCCACTTGATGCCGCGCCTTTCCAGTTCGTTCAATAGTCCGGCCATGCCGGGGAACAGCCGGGTGTGCACGCAGATGTTGCGCTCGTAATGGTCGAGGAAGATGTCGCGCAGCGTGCTGTAATCCGGTGTATCCGGCTCGATGCCGAAGCCGAGCTTGAGCAGGCCGCGCGAGCCGTGCGACGCCTGCGGGCGGATGATGTCCAGCGGCAGCGGTGCCAGCCCGCGCGTCGCGCGGGTATGGTTCAGCGCGGCGGCGAGGTCGGGTGCGGTGTCGGCGAAGGTGCCGTCGAGATCGAACAGAACAGCCTGGATCACTATCGATCCTTGCGGCAGGCGATCAGGTAGTTGACGCTGGTATCGTTCCCCAGCGAGTAGATCCTGTCGAGCGGGTCATAGCTCATGCCGGTGAGGTCTGCCAGATCCAAGCCTGCGTTGCGGCAGAATTGCGCCAGTTCGGAGGGCTTCAGGAACCGGGCATAGTCGTGCGTGCCGCGCGGCAGCAGTCTCAGCACATATTCCGCGCCGACGATGGCGAACAGCCAGGATTTCGGGTTGCGGTTGAGCGTGGAGAAGAACACCCAGCCACCCGGCTTGGCGAGCTTCGCGCAGGCCGCGACCACGCTTTGCGGGTCGGGCACATGTTCGAGCATCTCCAGGCAGGTGACGACATCGTAATGGCCGGGCTGCTCGGCGGCCAGTTCCTCGACGGCGACCTTGCGGTAATCGACCTGTTTGCCGCTTTCCAGCAGATGCAGCCTGGCGACTTGCAGCGCCTTCTCGGAAAGGTCGATGCCGCTGACGTTCGCGTCCAATCCCGCCATGCTTTCCGACAGGATGCCGCCGCCGCAGCCGACATCCAGCACGGTCTTCCCGGCCAGGCCGGCGTGGCGCTCGATATAGCCGAGGCGCAGCGGGTTGATGTCGTGCAGCGGCCTGAATTCGCTGTGCGGATCCCACCATTTGTGGGCCAGTTGCGAGAATTTTTCCAGTTCGGCGGGGTCGGCGTTGGTCATGGCTTCGGCCATTGGGAATGGGATGCGAACTCTAGCAAAACTTGCCGCTCCAGCCAAATGGTATCGGCGCATATCGGGGTGGCTCGGGGTGGTGCCGCTATGCTAAAATACGCCCTTTGTCATACGTCGATTCCCTACTTAGGTCGAAGCAAAACCCATGGAACAGAAATTCGCCAAAGAAACCCTGCCGGTCAGCCTTGAAGAAGAGATGCGCAAGTCCTATCTGGACTATGCGATGAGCGTGATCGTCGGGCGCGCGCTGCCGGATGTGCGCGATGGCCTGAAGCCGGTGCATCGCCGCGTGCTGTTCGCCATGCACGAGCTGTCCAACGACTGGAACCGGGCCTACAAGAAGTCCGCGCGCATCGTCGGCGACGTGATCGGTAAATACCACCCGCACGGCGATACGGCGGTGTACGACACCATCGTGCGCATGGCGCAGGATTTCTCGCTGCGCTACACGCTGGTGGACGGGCAGGGCAACTTCGGTTCGGTGGACGGCGACAACGCGGCGGCGATGCGCTACACCGAGATCCGCATGGCGAAGATCGCCCATGAACTGCTTGCCGACCTGGACAAAGAGACGGTCGATTTCGGGCCGAACTACGACGGCTCCGAGCACGAGCCGCTGGTGTTCCCGGCGCGCTTCCCCAACCTGCTGGTGAACGGCTCCTCCGGCATCGCGGTGGGCATGGCGACCAACATCCCGCCGCACAACATGAGCGAGGTGGTGGATGCCTGCCTTGCGCTGCTGAAGGACCCCGATCTGGACATCGAGCAGTTGATCGAATACGTGCCGGCGCCGGACTTTCCGACGGCAGGTTTCATCTATGGCCTGTCCGGTGTGAAGGAAGGCTACCGCACCGGGCGCGGCCGCGTGGTGATGCGCGCGCGCTGCCACTTCGAGGACATCGGCAAGGGTGAGCGCCAGGCCATCATCATCGACGAACTGCCGTACCAGGTGAACAAGGCCAACCTGCTGATGAAGATCGGCGAGATGGTGCGCGAGAAACGCCTGGAAGGCATCTCCGAGATCCGCGATGAATCGGACAAGTCCGGCATGCGCGCGGTGATCGAGTTGAAGCGCGGCGAGAACGCCGACGTGATCCTCAACAAGCTGTACAAGGATACCCAGTTGCAGGACAGTTTCGGCATCAACATGGTCGCGATCATCGACGGCCAGCCGAAACTGCTCAACCTCAAGCAGGTGATCGATGCGTTCCTGCGCCATCGCCGCGAGGTCGTCACGCGCCGGACCATCTTTGAATTGCGCAAGGCGCGCGAGCGCGGCCATATCCTCGAAGGGCTCGCGGTGGCGCTGTCCAACGTGGACGAGATCATCGCGCTGATCAAGGCCGCGCCTACACCCGCCGACGCCAAGCGCGAACTGATGGCTCATGCGTGGCGCTCATCGCTGGTGGAAGACATGCTCAGCCGCGTCAGCGATGCGTCGCGCCCGGAAGGCCTGCTGCCCGAGTTCGGCCTGGTGGGTCAAGGCAAGGCGCGCGGTTACCACCTTTCCGACGCGCAGGCACAGGCGATCCTCGAGCTGCGCCTGCAACGCCTGACCGGCCTGGAACAGGACAAGATCGTCGGCGAATACCGCGAGGTGATGGACAAGATCGCCGACCTGCTCGACATCCTTGCCAGGCCGGAACGCGTGACACAGATCATCGGCGAGGAGCTGGCCGCGGTGAAGGCGCAGTTCGGCGACAAGCGCCGCAGCGAGATCATCACGCACACGCAAGACATGAGCATGGAAGACCTGATCGCGCCCGAAGACGTGGTGGTCACGCTGTCGCACGGCGGTTACATGAAGGCGCAACGCCTCGACGAATACCGCGCGCAGAAGCGCGGCGGGCGCGGCAAGCAGGCCACGGCGACCAAGGAAGACGATTTCATCGACAACCTGTTCATCGCCAACACCCACAACTACATCCTGTGTTTCTCCAACCGCGGCCGTGTGTATTGGCTCAAGGTCTACGAGGTGCCGCAGGGCAGCCGCATCTCGCGCGGCAAGCCGATCGTGAACCTGCTGCCGCTGGAAGACGGCGAGAAGATCAACGCGGTGCTTCCGGTGAGCGAGTTCGTCGAGGACAAGTATGTGTTCTTCGCCACTGCCAACGGCACGGTGAAGAAGACCCCGCTGAACGATTTCTCACGCCCGATGAAGCGCGGCATCATCGCCATCAACCTGGATGAAGGCGATCATCTGATCGGCGTCGCGGTCACTGACGGCAAACATGACGTGATGCTGTTCTCGAACGGCGGTAAGGCGGTGCGCTTCGATGAAGAGGATGTGCGCCCGACCGGGCGCGCATCGCGCGGTGTGCGTGGCATGAAACTGGCCGCCAAACAGCAGGTGATCTCGCTGCTGGTGGCCGGGGATGAGCAGCAAAGCGTGCTGACCGCGACCGAGAACGGTTACGGCAAACGCAGCCCGATCGTCGAATACACCCGCCACGGACGCGGCACGCAAGGCATGATCGCGATCCAGACTTCGGCGCGCAACGGCAAGGTGGTTGCGGCGACGCTGGTGAGCGTCGAAGACGAGATCATGCTGATCGGCACCAGCGGCGTGCTGATCCGCACCCGCGTCAAGGAGATCCGCGAGATGGGGCGCACCACGCAGGGCGTCACGCTGATGAACGTGGAGAAGGGCGAGAAACTGGCCGGCCTGAGCCGCATCGCCGAGCCGGAAGATGAGGAAGGGCAGGATTGAGGAGTGAAGAGGGAAGGGTGAAGCCGGGGTCGCCGGTTTCGCCCTTCTCACTTCACCATTTCCCCTTGCACCAGGAGTCTTTATGACGATCTATAACTTCAGCGCGGGACCGGCAGTATTGCCGAGAGATGTCCTGCTGCAGGCGCAGGCGGAATTGCTCGACTGGCACGGCAGCGGCATGTCGGTGATGGAGATGTCGCATCGCGGCAAGGAATTTACCGGCATCCATGCGCAGGCCGAAGCCGACTTGCGCGAGCTGATGGATATCCCCGCCAATCACAGGGTGCTGTTCCTGCAGGGCGGCGCGCATCTGCAATTCTCGATGATCCCGCTGAACCTGTTGCGCGGCAGGGTATCCGCCGACTATGTGGACACCGGCGAATGGTCGAAGAAGGCGATCGGCGAGGCAAGGAGATTCGGCGCCGTGAACGTCGTGGCGAGCAACGCGGACAGGGGTTGCACCTATGTCCCGGCATTCGATGCCTGGCAGCGCGACCCCGATGCGGCCTATCTGCACTACACGCCGAACGAGACCATCGGCGGCGTGGAATTCAACTGGGTGCCGGACAGCGGCGACGTACCGCTGGTGGCGGACATGTCGTCCAACATCCTGTCGCGCCCTATCGACGTATCCAGGTTCGGCCTGATCTACGCCGGCGCGCAGAAGAACATCGGCCCCGCCGGTCTGGCCCTGGTCATCGTGCGCGACGACCTGCTCGGCCAAGCGGCGGCGAATACGCCGACCATGCTGGACTACAAGATCCATGCCGACAACGGCTCGATGTACAACACGCCGCCGACCTACGGCATCTACATCGCCGGGCTGGTGTTCCGGTGGCTGAAGAAGAACGGCGGCATCGCCGCGATGGAACGCGCCAACATCGCCAAGGCCGGACTGCTGTACGCGACGATCGACGCCAGTGACGGCTTCTACAACTGCCCGGTGGCGAAGGGCGACCGTTCGCGCATGAACGTGCCGTTCACGCTGAAGGATGCCGCGCTCGATGGGGACTTCCTCAAACAGGCGGACGCGCGCGGGCTGCTGCAGCTCAAGGGGCACCGTTCGGTGGGCGGGATGCGCGCCTCGATCTACAATGCCATGCCGCTGGCGGGCGTCCAGGCGCTGGCGGATTTCATGACAGAATTTGCCGGGCAGCACGGCTAACTTTCGGGCGGGGACAGCATGAGCGAGAAACTGAAACAGCTCCGTGAACAGATCGACCGCATGGATGACGAGCTGCTGAGGCTTGCCAATCAGCGCGCCACCCTGGCGCAGCAGATCGGCCATCTCAAGGAGGATGGCGCGGTGCTGCGTCCGGAGCGCGAGGCGCAGATATTGCAGCGCCTGCAGGGCAGCAACCAGGGGCCGCTGAGCAATGCCGCCGTGGTGCGGCTGTTCACCGAAGTGATGTCGCAATGCCGCGCGCTGGAAGCGCCGCTGACGGTGGCTTACCTGGGACCGCAAGGCACCTTCAGCGAGCAGGCCACCTTCGCGCGCTTCGGCAGCGCGGTGCAGGGGCGGCCGTGCACGACCATCGACGATGTGTTCCGCACGGTGGAGAGCGGCGCGGCCCACCATGGCATGGTGCCGGTGGAGAATTCCAGCGAAGGCGCGATCGGCAGGACACTGGATCTGCTGCTGCAAAGCACGTTGCAGGTATGCGGCGAGGTGATGCTGCCGGTGCACCAGTGCCTGCTCGGGCGGCATTGTGAATTGGGCGCGATCAGGACCGTCTATTCGCACCCGCAGTCGCTGGGCCAATGCCAGGGCTGGCTGAATGTCCACCTGCCCCATGCGGCGCGCATCCCGGTCGTCAGCAATGCCGAGGCGGCGAGCCTGGCCGCGGAGAACCCGCACAGCGCGGCTGTCGCGGGCAGCCAGGCAGCGGCATGTTTCGGCCTGGGCGTGCTGGCGGAGAACATCGAGGACGACCCGCGCAACACCACGCGCTTCCTGGTGCTGGGCAGGCAACAGGTCGCGCCTTCCGGCAACGACAAGACCTCGCTGGCACTGACTGCCGCAAACCGTCCCGGTGCGGTGCACGACCTGCTGACCCCGCTGGCCAGGCACGGCGTGAGCATGACCAGGTTCGAGTCGCGCCCGGCCCGCTCCGGCCTGTGGGAATACGTGTTCTACATGGATATCGAAGGCCACCAGGCCGATGTCAAAGTTGCTGCCGCACTGGCCGAACTCAGGCAAGTCGCAGCGTTCATGAAAATTCTGGGTTCATACCCGGCTGCCGTGTAGGCGGCTGTTCTGGAGTAGATGCATGGCAATGCCCCAACTGTGCTGGGATATCGGGTTCCTGAAGAACAACCCGACCCTGCAGGACGAGAACTACGGCATCCCCGCCGAAGTGAAACATACCGGTTATCCGGTGCGCCTGGTGCGCTACTGGTTCATGTATCACCTCCTGCGCGAAGACGCGGCGCGCAAAGGCGCGCTGGAGGTGTGCGAGATCGGCGTGGATGTCGGGCAGATGCTCGGCTTCATGCACGCGGCCGCGCGGCATGGCGGCGAAGAGGTGCCGCTGGCCGGCTGGGATGCGGTGGATGCGCTGATACGTCGCGACATCCTCGAACGTGCCGGCTACAACCACTTTTACGAGGTCGACCTGGAGAGCGCCGGATTCAGGCTCGACAGGCAGTACGACGCGATGATTCTGCTGCACGTGCTGGAGCACCTGTTCAAGCCGGAGGAGCTGATCGCGAAGATCGTGCCGCACCTCAAGCCGGGCGGCATGCTGATCGGCGGATTCCCTTCCACGCCGGACTCCCTGGCGCAGTCGCGCGAGGACAAGATCCGCCCCGGTGCGCGAAAGTACGGGCATGTCAGCGTGTTCTCGCCAAAGCGCGTGCGCGACATGGCTGCGGCGAACGGCCTGGAGGTGGAGTTCCTGAGCGGCGCGTTCTTCATGCGCAAGAAGGGCTTCTTCCTGGAGAACTTCAAGTGGTGGCTGCGCTTCAACCTGTGGTTCGGCGCGCTGTTCCCGGGCTGGCCGGGCGAACTGTATTTCCTGCTGCGCAAACCGAAATGAGTTTCGATTATTCCGAACTGGCCCCGGCCTACATCCGCGCCATCGCGCCCTACCAGCCCGGCAAGCCGATCTCCGAGCTGGAGCGCGAGCTGGGCATCAGCGGCATCGTCAAGCTGGCATCCAACGAGAACCCGCTGGGTTGCAGCCCGCTGGCCATGGCGGCGATGCAGGAAGCGCTCCAGACCATCGCGCTCTATCCGGACGGCAACGGCTTCGAACTGAAGGAGGCGTTGCGCAAGCGCTACGGCGTCGGGCACGAGCGCATCGTGCTGGGCAACGGTTCCAACGACGTGCTGGAACTGGCCGCGCGCGCCTTCCTCGCGGTGGGCGACAGGGCGGTGTACTCGGACCATGCCTTCGCCGTGTATCCGCTGGCGACCCAGGCGGTCGGCGCGACGGGTATTTCCGTACCTGCGATCGACTATGGACATGATTTGAAGGCGATGCTCGAGGCCGCGATCGCGCACAAGGCCAAGCTGGTGTTCATCGCCAACCCGAACAACCCGACCGGCACCTTCCTGGATGCCGCGGCCTTGCTGGATTTCCTGCGCGCGCTGCCGGCGGATGTCCTGGTGGTGCTGGACGAGGCATACAACGAATACCTGCCGGAAGAGTGCCGCTACGATTCGGTGGCGTGGCTGGAGGAATTCCCCAATCTGATCGTCTCGCGCACCTTCTCCAAGGCTTACGGCTTGGCCGGCCTGCGCGTGGGCTATGCGTTCGCGCAGGCACAGGTGGCGGACATGATGAACCGCGTGCGCCAGCCGTTCAACGTCAACAGCGTGGCGCAGGCCGCCGCCGTGGCGGCGTTGCGGGACGAGGACTTCGTGCGGCGCACCAACGAGCTGAACCGGCGCGGCATGCAACAGATCACCGCGGGGCTGCGCAGGCTGGGGCTGGGATACATCCCGTCGTACGGCAACTTCGTCAGCTTCAGGATCGGCGACGGAACAAGGATGTACCGTCGTCTGCTGGAACTCGGCGTGATCGTGCGGCCCATCGCCGGCTACGACATGCCGGATCACCTGCGCGTGAGCATCGGCACGGAAACCGAGAACGAAAGATTTTTATCCGTATTACAACAGGCGTTAGAGGAATCGAAATGATCATCGTAATGGGCAGGGACGTGACCGACGCCGAGATCGGCGCGGTGGTGAAGCGGCTGGAGACGGCGGGCTTGAAGGCGAACATCTCGCGCGGCATCGAGCGCACCGTGATCGGCGCGATCGGCGACGAACGCCAGCTGACCGAGGAGATGTTCACCTCGCTGCCGGGTGTGGAATCGGCGATGCACATCGCCAAGCAGTACAAGATCGTGTCGCGCGAATCGCACAAGGAAAACACCGTCATCGACATCGCCGGCATCCCGCTCGGCGGCAAACAGATCCAGATGATCGCCGGGCCGTGCTCGGTGGAGACGCAGGAGCAGATGGACCTGTCGGCGAAATACGTGCACGAGGCGGGCTGCCGCCTGATGCGCGGCGGCGCGTTCAAGCCGCGCACCAGCCCTTATGCTTTTCAGGGCAAGGGCAAGGAAGGCCTGGACATGTTCCGCAAGGCGGCCGCCCCGTACAAACTGCCCATCGTCACCGAACTGATGGACGCGCGCCAGATCGATCTTTTCCTCGAGTACGACGTGGACGTGATCCAGATCGGCACGCGCAACATGCAGAACTTCGACCTGCTCAAGGAAGTCGGGCGCATCAACAAGCCGGTGATCCTCAAGCGCGGCATGTCGGCGACCATCTCCGAATGGCTGATGTCGGCGGAATACATCGCGGCGGGCGGCAACCACAACATCATCTTCTGCGAGCGCGGCATACGCACCTTCGAGACCGCCTACCGCAACGTCCTGGACGTCACCGCGATCCCGGTGCTGAAGAAGGAGACCCACCTGCCGGTGATCGTCGATCCGTCGCACGCGGGCGGCAAGGCGTGGATGGTCCCCGCGCTGTCGCAGGCGGCGATCGCCGCGGGCGCGGACGCATTGCTGGTCGAGATGCACCCGAATCCCTGCGAAGCATGGTGCGACGCCGACCAGGCGCTGACCCCGCAGGAACTGAAGAACCTGATGGGCACGCTGGGCAGTATCGCCACGGCGATCGGGCGCACGCTGTAGCTCCCTCGCCCGCTTGCGGGATAACCAGCGAC
>JBGARW010000027.1:0-28071 GCA_044230015.1 Gallionella sp.
CATGGCGAAGATGGTCAGCAACCCTGACCGCGAGACCGTGGGTGCGCGCGCGGTGTTCGGCCTGGCCGTGAGCGACACCACCCTCGCGAAGGTGGGCGTGGATTACCAGGACAACCGGCATACCCTGCGCTCGACCATGAACCAGACGACGACTCCCTATGAATTGATGGCACGCGCCGAGGACGCCAACTTCCGCAACTACGGGTTGTTCGGCGAATTGACGCACGATGCAGGCAAGGACAGCCGCGTGATCGGCGGCCTGCGCATGGACAGCTGGCACGCCCAGGACCGGCGTGCCGCGACACTGACGGCGCGTGATGCGAACAACGTGATGTACATGGTCGCCAACCCGACTTCCGGACAGGGCCGCAACAAGACGCTGGGCAGCGGTTTCGCCCGTTACGAGCGTGACTATGATGCGTACACCTCGTATGTCGGGCTCGGCCACACCCAGCGCTTCCCGGACTACTGGGAGCTGCTTTCCGCCAACAAGGAAAGCCTGACCACGACCAGCGCCTTCAACACCAATCCGGAAAAGACCACCCAGCTCGATATCGGCACGATCTACAAGGCCGGGCAGTGGTCGGCCTCCGTATCGGGCTTCTACAGCAAGGTCAATGACTTCATCATGATCCAGTCGGGCGTGGTCAAGGCCGCTCCGGCCCGCACCATCTCAGTCACCCGCAACGTCGACGCCACCACCTGGGGCGCCGAAGCGGGGCTGGCATACCAGCTCGCGGAAAGCTGGAAGCTGGACGGCAGCCTGGCATACGTGCACGGCAGCAACGACACCGACGGCACGGCGCTGGCGCAACTGCCGCCGCTGGAAGCGCGCCTGGGGGCGGCCTACGACAACCAGACCTGGTCGGTGGGCGGCCTGCTGCGCATGGTTTCCGCGCAGGAACGTTTCGCCGCCAACCAGGGGAACATCGTCGGGCAGGACATCGGCCGCACGAGCGGCTTCGGCGTGTTCTCGATGAATGGCGCCTATCGTATCAGCAAGGGCACACAGATCACGGCGGGCATCGACAACCTGTTCGACAAGAACTATGCCGAGCATGTCAGCCGCCGGGGCAGCGCGGTAACGGGCTTCACCACCACCACGCGCATCAACGAGGTCGGCCGCAACCTGTGGGTGAAGGCGAACTTCAAGTTCTGATCCCCGCGGCAGCAAACCGTGACGAAAAAGCCGCCGGCTGAACCCGGCGGCTTTTTTATGGGCGCTGCATTGCGCCGCCGACCCTTTCATCATGCCGTTGCACACCGTAGCCGCGCAGCCGGCGGACTTCGCAGAGCTTGCCCGGGTATATTAGAACTGAATGATATTGTAATTTCTTGCGACTGCCATTAAGATAGCAATCAATTACTATCTTGATGGGTGCCCCATGTCCAGACAAAGAATCGGTTTGTGGTCCCTGGCGGCCGGGGTGGCCCTGATCTTTGCGTGGGTCGTGATGACCCAGGGACCGCTGGCGCCGGTCAGGGTCACGGTGGAAAAGATCCGGACGGGCAATCTTTCCAGCAGTGTATTTGGCGTCGGGACATTGAAGGCCAGGCGCAGCTACAACCTGGCGCCGACCGTGACGGGCCGGGTGAAAAGCGTGCTGGTCGATCAGGGAGACCGGGTCGTTGCCGGACAGGTGCTGGCCGAAATGGATCCCGTGGATCTGGGTGAAAGGCTGGCCGGCAGTCAGCGTGCCATCGAAAAGGCGGCCAATTCGATCCTGGCTTCCGAAGCGCAATTGAACGAGGCGCAGAGCCGGCTGAGAACGCTTTCCTCCACCTTCGCACGCTATGGGGAGTTGCACACGCGAGGCTTCATCAGCCAGGAGATGTTCGACGCGAAGTTGCATGAGAAGAACGCCGCAGCAGCAGCATTGTCTGCGGCGACCGCCAATCTGGCCGCAGCGCGCGAAGAACATGCCAGGGCCCGGGCCGATATGCGCGGCATCGGCAGATTGCACGCGCAGACCAGACTGTTCAGCCCGGTGGATGGCGTGATCGCAGCCCGGCTGGTTGAGCCGGGCAGCACCCTCGCCGCCGGGCAGACGGCGCTCCAGGTCGTCGATCCGGCCAGCCTGTGGGTCGAAACGCGCATCGCCCAGAAACAGGCCGGCCAGATAGGCGCCGGTCAGGAAGCGGAGATCGTGCTGCGCTCGCGGCCCCAATCGCCGCTCACGGGCAAGGTCGAACGCGTGGACATGATCAGCGATACGGTGACCGAGGAGCGGATCGTCAACGTCTCCTTCACCGGTGACCGGCCCGGCGCCAGCATCGGCGAATACGCCGAGGTCACCATCAGGCTACCCGACCTGGGCAACGCCCGCACCATCCCGAGTGCCGCGGTGAAACGCGCCGACAAACAGGATGGCGTATGGGTTCTGCAAAGCGAAGGGGTGCGGTTCAAGCCGGTCAGGATCGGGATCACCACGATGGATGGACGCACGCAGATACTGGACGGTCTCGGTGATGACGACACGGTCATCGTGTACAGCCAGCAACCCCTGCGCCCGGGACTGGATGTGAAGATCGTGCCCCGGCTCGTTCAGGGATAAGCCGTGATCAATCTGGCGGGTCGGGACATTCTGCACAGCCGGGGAAAGTTCATCTTCACCGGGCTGGGTCTGGGTCTGCTGATCGGGGTGACGCTGACCATGGCAGGGGTCTATCGCGGCATGGTGGATGATGCGCAGGTGCTGATCGGGCCCCTATGCCGAGCCGTCCAGCGTGCGCGACGACGTGGCGAACGACCTGCTCGGCCTGCCGGGCGTGCGCGAAACAGGCAACGTGACCTATCTGACCATGCAGGTCAGGCACGACCGCAAGGATATACGCGT
The DNA here is from genome assembly GCA_044230015.1 of Gallionella sp. Classification (GTDB taxonomy): domain Bacteria; phylum Pseudomonadota; class Gammaproteobacteria; order Burkholderiales; family Gallionellaceae; genus Gallionella. Next base: position 2,838 of record JBGARW010000027.1, read on the forward strand.
GATGCTGGTGGGCTATGAAACCGGCAAACCGGGCGAACCGGGCTATCTGATCGCGGGACGCCCGATCACGCGCTCGCACTACGAGGCGCTGGCCGACATCAAGACCGGCCTTGTCCTCGGTGACCGCATCGCCATCCGGCGCCACGAATACACCGTCGTCGGCCTGACACGCCGCATGGTCTCTTCCAGCGGCGATCCGATGCTGTTCATCCCCCTCAGGGACGCGCAGGAAGTGCAGTTCCTCAAGGATAACGATGCCCTGCTCAACGAGCGTGCGCGCACCGCCGCGAATCCCGCCTTCAACCGTCCGGGCGTGCCGGGCCTGCTGGACGCGGTACAAGCCAGCCAGACCTCCAGCCGCTTCGTGAATGCGGTGCTGGTGCGCACAGCGCCGGGCATGGAAGAGGCCGTAGTCGAACAAGTCGAACGCTGGAAGCACCTGCAAGCCTACACCAGGAGCCAGATGGACGAGATCCTGGTGGCGCGTCTGATCGCCACCTCGTCCAGACAGATCTTCATGTTCCTGGTGATCCTGGCGATCGTCAGCGCCGCCATCGTGGCCTTCATCATTTACACCATGACCCTGAACAAGGTGCGCGAGATCGCCGTGCTCAAACTGATCGGCGCGACCAACCGCACCATCAGCGGGATGATCCTGCAACAGGCGTTGGGATTGGGATTGATCGGCTTCCTGGTCGGCAAACTGTCGGCGACCCTGTGGGGTCCCTTGTTCCCGAAGTATGTGCTGCTGCTGCCGGGAGACGCCGCCAGGGGATTCGTCCTGGTCATGCTGATGTGTGCCGTCGCCAGCATATTCGCCATCCGCGCCGCGCTGCGCATCGATCCGGCGACGGCGATCGGGGGTTGAGCATGGGCGAACCCGCGATCCACATCGAGAACCTGAAGAAGCGTTACGGCGAGGGCGAGACGGCGGTGGACGCGCTCAAGGGCGTGGACATGACCATCTGGCCCGGCGAAGTGGTGGGTCTGGTCGGCCCGAGCGGTTCCGGCAAGAGCACCCTGCTCAAGTGTCTGGGCGCGGTGATCGAGCCCACCGCGGGGCGCATGACGCTGGGCGGACAGACGATCTTTGACGGGCAATGGAAGATCAAGGACCTGCGCACGCTCCGGCGGGATCGCATCGGCTTCGTGTTCCAGGCGCCCTACCTGATCCCGTTCCTGGATGTCACCGACAACGTCGCACTGCTGCCGATGCTGGCCGGCGCTTCGAACGCCGCTGCACGCGACCGCGCACAGGAACTGCTCGATGCGCTGGATGTCGGGCACCGGGCCAAAGCCGGCATTTCGCAACTGTCGGGCGGCGAGCAGCAGCGCGTTTCCATCGCGCGCGCATTGGCCAACCATCCGCCGGTCATCCTCGCCGATGAACCCACCGCGCCGCTGGACAGCGAACGCGCGCTGAACGTGGTGCGCATCCTGAACCGGATGGCCGAGCAATACCGGACCGCCATCATCGTCGTCACCCACGACGAAAAGATCATTCCCACGTTCAGGCGCATCTATCACATCCGTGACGGGCGCACCTACGAAGAAGCAGGCGAAGGCAGGCATGTTTGAAAGTATTCCAGAAGGAGAGCTATCTTGAACCAGGAAACGATAAAGCGGCGCCTGAGCACCGAAGAGAGACAAAGCGAGATCATCCGCGTGGCGGTCGAACTGGCCGCCGAGAAAGGGGTGGACAGCGTCACCACGCAGGATATGGCGGACGCGATGCAACTCACCCAGGGGGCGATCTTCCGGCACTTCTCGACCAAGGATGATATCTGGGTCGCCGTCATGCAGTGGGTACGCGACCGGCTGATGAAGGTGCTGGACAAGGCCGCTGCCGACGCCACCGACCCGCTGGACGCCATCGGGCGCATGTTCTTCGCGCATATCACGTTCATCGCCAAGCACCCGGCCATCCCGCGTTTGCTGTTCTCCGAACTGCTGCACAAGAAGAACGGCAAACTGCGCCAACTCATCCAGGAGATCATTTCCGGCTACGAGGCCAGGATCGCCGGGCTGCTGGAATCCGCGAAATCGCAGTCTCTGGCATCGAACGATCTCGACAGCAAGAGCGCCGCCGTACTTTACATCGGCATGATCCAGGGACTGGTCATACAGGCGTCGATCTTCGGCGGGAAGCGCACCCTTCAGCAAGAGGCCGAAAAGGCCTTTCCGATCTTTTTACACGGCATCAAGACCCGCAACCATCACGACTGATTCATCAACTCACGAAAGGATTCGCCATGATCACATCCAAACAACCGCGCGGAATCACAATCTGGATGATTTCTCTGGTTGCTGTCGCGTTCGGCCTGATGACCGTCAAGGAGGGCGGCATGGTCCTGCTTGGCGATGAAGCGGCACTCACTGCAGCCGGCAACTATGTGCCCTTCGTGCTCTGGTTCAACTTCATATCCGGCTTCGCCTATGTCTTCGCCGGCGTCGGGCTGTGGCTCCGGAAACGCTGGGCAGTCTGGCTGGCTGTCACCATCGCCGCGGCGATAATAGTCGCGTTCGCGGCATTCGGCGCGCATGTCTATTCCGGCGGAGCCTACGAGCAGCGCACGGTCATCGCCATGAGCCTGCGGGCGCTGGTCTGGGCAACGATCGCGATCATCGCTGCCCAGTCATTGCGGCGCAGGCAAGGCGGGTAGCCGGCCACAAACAGGTGTGGATGCCGAACGGGTTGCGGTGTCTGCAGTCGTGAAGTGTACAACCCATATTGACAAGGGGTCTGCAATGAAGAAAAGAACTTTAATGGTATCGGCCTTGGCGACAGCCCTGTATCTGTCCGCCGGCCTCGCGCTGGCAGATGATCAGGAACGCGCTCGGGAAAGAGTCCAAACACAAGAGCAAATCTATGGCAGCCAGCTGATGACGGAGGAGGAGCGCACCGCGCAACGCGACAAGATGCGCGCCGCCAAGACTGCCGAGGAACGCGAGCAGATACGCGATGAGCACCATGAGCGCATGGACGAGCGGGCCAGGGAACGTGGCGTGGCGCTGCCCGACGAGCCTTCCGCCAGAGGGAGCGGCATGGGCAGCGGAACGCGCTCCGGCAGCGGGGCGGGCTCGGGCGGTGGCATGGGCCGGGGTGGCGGAAAGGGCGGCGGCGGGGGCCGTGGCCGCTAGCCCCGCCTTCCCGGAAGAACCGCCGGAGTCCCCGGCGGTTCTTTTATGGGTGTGACCAGCTCACCGCGCCGCTATAGGCCGTGCCCAGCACGACCAGCCCGAACACGATGCGGTACCAGGCGAACACCACGAAGGTGTGGTTGGAGATGAAGCGGATGAAACCCTTCACCGCCCACATCGCGGCGACGAACGAGGCGACGAAGCCCACCGCAAACACCGGCAGATCATCCGCGCGCAGCAGACCCCAGTTCTTGTACAGGTCGTAGGCGGTCGCGGCGAACATCGTCGGGATGGCGAGGAAGAAGGAGAATTCCGCCGCCGTCTTGCGCGACAGGCCGAAGATCAGCCCGCCCATGATGGTCGCACCCGAGCGCGACGTGCCGGGGATCATCGCCAGCGCCTGCGCGAAGCCCACCTTGAGCGCGTCCGGCCAGCGCATCTCGTCCACCGAATCGATGCGCGGATGGTAGGCGCGCTTCTCCACGTAGAGGATGATCACGCCGCCCACGATCAGCGCGGTCGCCACGGTGACCGGGTTGAACAGCAGTGCCTTGATCGTCGAATGGAACATCAGCCCCAATACTGCCGCGGGCAGAAAGCCGATGAACAGCAGTGCGGCAAAACGCTGCGAAGGCTTGTCGCCCGGCAGCCCGACCACCATCTTCGCCAGCCGCTCGCGGTAGTCCCAGCACACCGCGAGGATCGCCGCGAGCTGAATCACGATCTTGAACACCTTGCTGGCCTCGTCGTTATAGCCGAGCAGGTCGCCGAGGATGATCAGATGGCCGGTCGACGAGATCGGCAGGAACTCGGTGAGTCCCTCGACGATGCCGAGAATGGCGGCTTTAAGCAGCAGAGTGATATCCATGGTTTCCCTGAAAGTGAGCCGGGATTATAACCGTACACGCCGCAGAAGCCGGCTGTACAGCCCCTCTCCCGCGCGCGGGAGAGGGGACGGGGAGAGGGGCATTGAGCACCCAAGCTTGACATGCGACATTCCCACTGGCTTAATTGGCTCTAAATATTGAGCCAATTAAGGAGCTAAAAATGGCAATGGAAACGATACTGTCCGACTTGTCGGTAAGCATGACGGAATTCAAGAAGAACCCCAATGAAGCACTCAGGGAATCGGGTGGACAGGCTGTGGCGGTACTCAGCCACAACAAGCCCGCGTTCTACATGGTGCCGCCGGCGCGTTACGAAGCCATGCTGGAACAACTCGACGACCTGCAACTCGTGCGGCTGGCAAAGGAACGCCTCAAACAAAAAGGCCGTGCCGTCGAGGTAACACTGGATGACCTCTAAGCAGGGCAAAGCCGCCGCAAAATACCGCCTCAAATTTGTGCCGGACGCATGGCGCGAATGGCAGGCGTTGGACGGCTCGATCAAGCAGGCGCTCAAACCGCTACTGGCAAAGCGCCTGCAAAACCCTCACGTCCCGGGATCGCTCCTGCACCGAGAGTTGGCGGGTTGCTACAAGATCAAACTGCTCAAACAGGGATACCGTCTGGTGTACATGGTCGAGGATGATGTATTGGTCGTGCTGGTGCTGTCTGTAGGCAAGCGTGAAGACAATGCAGCATATCGGACGGCAACAAAACGCATTAAATAGCCCAAAGGAAAAGTGCCGATAAACGCATTTGCGGGACCGAAAATATCCACGTGAAGGAACACATATCCGCAACGTGCGTTAAAATGACGTACAATATTCAAACCACCGATCGGGAGATACTGCCATGTCCGCCAGCATTACCAACGAATCGTCGCGAATCAATTTGCGCACCAGCGCCGACACCAAAGCCATGATCGAACGCGCCGCCGTCCTGATGGGGACGACCGTTTCCGGCTTCATGCTGCAGAACGCATACGAGGCGGCGCGGCGCGTGGTGGCAGACTACGACACGCTCATGCTCACCCAGCGCGACTTCGAGGCATTCGCATCCTCCGTGGAAAAACCGCCCAAACCAAAAGCCGCATTGCGCAAACTCATGGCGCGCAAGTAAACGTGGCCGTCATCCAACTGCTCGGCAAGCAGCACAACCGCAGCGGGTTTGACTGCGGCGATGCGGCGCTCAACGAATTTCTGCAGCGCCAGGCAGGCCAGCAACAACGGCGCGGCTTCGGCAAGACCTATGTGGCGCTTGCGGCAGACGGCGCAACCGTCACCGGCTTTGTTACCGTCAGTGCGGGGCAAATTGCCACGGCATCGCTCCCCGCACAGTCGAAATTACCGCGCCATCCCGCCCCCATTCTGCGCATCGGCCGCCTGGCGGTGGATGTCCGCCATCAGGGAAAAGGCACCGGCCAAGACTTGCTGGCGTTCGCATTGCGCCTGGCGGTGGAATTTTCGCAGCGCGTGGGGCTGTATGCCGTTGTGGTCGATGCCAAACACGACAAGGCCAAGGCGTTTTACACCAAACTGGGATTCATTGCCTGCATGGATAGCCCGCTGACGCTGTATCTGCCGGTTGCCACGCTGGAGCAATCTCTTGTTTCCTGATGCGATACGGTTGATGAGCAAGGCGTTGTTTGCTGTAATCCTTTAGCCATTTATTTTATATGTGGCTAATTCATGTAGCGTTCTTTTAAGTCAGATTGGGGAAATATGCTGCGGGAAATTTTGAAACGTATATTGACTGAATGGCCCAATGCAATACATGAACCATTTACTGATCATCCGCTAGCTTCCGCTATTAGGCAGGACCTTCGTGAAGCAATAAGCTCGATTATTTCTGAAAAATATCCACGCTATATTGTTTCGGGAAGTGCGGGCGCAGGTAATTGGGCGAACGTTCCCTGGCTATCGATTCTCGATCCTGAAATCACGAAATCAACCCAAGACGGAATTTATCCCGTTTATCTGTTTCGAGCTGACGGTGCGGGTGTTTACCTTTCGTTTAATCAGGGAACCACGACGCCGCAAAAACTGCTTGGCAAAGCACAGGCAGATATAAAAACTAATTCACTCGCAATTAAATTGAGATCAGATGTTCCAAAACTGGCTGAATGGGGCACTCAACAAATTGAGTTGGCTGCCAGCACTGCATTAGGTAAGTCATATCAAATGCCAAACATTGCCGCTCGCTTCTATGCGGCAAATTCTCTTCCTTCCGAAGAAGATCTAAAGGCTGATTTGCTAACAGCAATGAAATTCTATGAAGACATAAAGCCCATCTGGCTAAAAACACAAAGCCAGAATGCTTCAAATTCTTCACTTCTGGAAAATATAAAAATGGTGACCTCATTACCCAAACCCTTCCTCCTCTTGGCCGGCATTTCCGGCACCGGCAAAACCCGCTTCGTGCGCGAACAAGCGTCCGCACATCGCGGCGGTGACTTGACCAATTACTGCCTGATTCCGGTGCGCCCCGACTGGCATGAGCCGTCGGACTTGCTGGGTTATATCTCGCGTATCGGCAAGGATGGTTCGCGTTATGTGGTGACCGAATTGTTGCGCTTTGTGGTGAAGGCTTGGCAGGACGCCAAAGTATCGGCCAGCAGCACAGAACTGGCGAGCAAGGCCGCCACCGAGATGACGCCTTACTGGTTGTGTTTGGACGAAATGAATCTGGCACCGGTGGAGCAGTATTTCGCCGACTACCTGGCTGTGCTGGAAACGCGCGAGTGGGACGGGGGAAATTACAGTTGCGCTGCTTTGCTCAAAGCCGACACGATCCGGCAGTTGGATGCGGCGGGCCAAGCCGAACTGCGCCAACAGCTTGGGTTGGGCGCGGAACATGACGACCTGTGGCAATACTTCTGCACCGTCGGTATTCCGCTGCCGCCCAATCTGATTGTCGCGGGCACGGTGAACATGGACGAGACCACCCACGGTTTCTCGCGCAAGGTGATCGACCGCGCATTCACGATCGACTTTGGTGTGTTTTACCCCAACGACTTCGCCGAGTTTTTTGAGCCAAGCACCCGGCCAAAAACGCTGGGCTTCCCCGTGTTGTCCGGCGTGACCCGCGACGATTTGGCTGCAGTACCCGCCGATGCGGACGGCTCAAAGAGTGTTGCCTTTCTTGGCGCAATCAACAGTGTGCTCAAAGCCACGCCGTTCGAGCTGGCCTACCGCGCGCTCAACGAGTTGCTGCTGGCGGTGGTGAGCTTTCAGCCAAAAGACGATGCCGAGTTGCGGGCAGTGTGGGACGACTTTTTGATGTCCAAGGTGTTGCCGCGCATTGACGGCGACGCGGTGAAGTTGAGCGCGGACGGCGAGAGCAGTTTGCTTACCCGGTTGCTGGAGGCAATTAACAAGCAATTTACGCTTGCCGATTCTTCACAGCGTCCCGATTTGTTGCGCGAAAAAATCGGCGGCGGTGTTTGCATGGTTGAGTATCGCGCACAACAAAAGCTGGCCTGGATGCAGAAGCGTCTGGATGCGAACGGCTTTACCACTTTCTGGCCTTAATGCCCGCATATCCTTTGAGGATGTCGCCCCGTGCCTGATGTACTGACACTCAAAACCCCGCACTTCGTTTTGTCGGTGTGGGCGAAGGATGTTGAAGCGCCGCAAGCCTTGCTGGCGAAGACCCATGCCGCACGCGGCGCTGCTATGCCCGCGAGCGCGCTGCGTTTTAATCCCGCGCTGATGGTCGGGAGTGTCGCATCGACCACCCCCGTGACTTTGGCCGTGCAGCCCGTTGACGAATTGCCTTTGCCGGAGGCGCTGTTTTTCGAGAACAAACAGTACGAATTTGAATTTCTGTTTGGTGATGATGTAAGCACATCCGACAAGCCAATCATCATTCACCGGCTGCGCGGCATCGAGGAAAGCTTTCACTACAAACGCGGCTCGTTGCGCGGCAGCATCAATTTCGGCAACGACATCGGCTGGTTTCGTTTGGGGGTGCGCTATGTAGTGGCGGGGTGCAAGGTTGAGCAATATGTGTCCTTTGAAGTGTTGCCGACCAAGATGGCAATGGCGACCGACCTGGAGGGTATCCACCGCGCGGTGGACGAGTTCTATCCGCTGTGGCGTTTTTCGTTTGTGCAAAAAACCGAGCAGGAGCTGGCCAAGTCGCGCAAGCCGCATGAACGCTTTGCGCTGTTGTGGCTGGCACACTTTGAAAAGCTGCGGGAAGATTTGCATAAGGGGATTCAACGTATTTGCAATGCGCCGCATACCCGCCTGATGCCCTACGAGCATCATATTCGAGCCGAACGTTTGCGCGGTCGTTTGCCGCACGGGCTGGAAGAGCGCATCACAGGGCATCTGCACAGCGGCGAAAGCCACCATCACTACCGGATAAACGGAAAGCGGCTTTCTCCAGACACGCCGGAAAACCGTTTTGTAAAAATGGTGCTGGCAAGGTGCGGGCAGGACATTGCCCGCTTCAGGGAGCGCGCCCGCGTGAGCAACCAATCGCCCGACCGCGGGCGGCTTTCCGAATCTTTTTTTGCCGAACTGGACAGCTGGAAAAAACCGTTAGACCAGTTGCTGAACAGGCCGTTATTTGCCGAGGTGGGGACATTTGAAGGATTGGCCGCAGAGTCTTTGGTGCTGCACCAGCGCGCCGGTTACGCGGGCGTGTACCGCATTTGGCAGGAACTCAAACTCTACCTGGATGTATTCGGCCGGGGTGCCTCTATCTCCATGAAATCCGTGGCCGAGTTGTACGAGGTTTGGTGTCTGCTGGAAGTGCGGCGGATATTGCTGGGTTTGGGCTTTGCGGAGAAATCCAACAGCAAGGCCGCGCTGAACAGCAAAGGGTTGGAAAAAAACCTGACAGAGGGCATGGGAGCAGCGTTTCAATTGGAACGGGTGGACGGCATCAAAATTCGCCTGGCGCACGAGCCGGTTTTTTCCCGTACCAAAGATCCCGCCTTTGGCAAAATTTACTCGTGGACCACGGTGCAGAAGCCGGATATCTTTCTGGAGGCAACCTTTGCCGGCGGGGAAAGTATCCAGTGGATTTTTGACGCGAAATACCGTATTGCCGATGACAGCAACGGCACGGATTGCGCGCCGGACGACGCGATTAACCAGATGCACCGCTATCGCGACGCGCTAATACACGTCAACAAAGCGGACGACGGTGCACAGGAAAAAACACGCCCGATCCTGGGTGCGTTTGTTTTGTATCCGGGTTGGTTTGACGAGGCAAATACAGGCAACCCATACGATGAGGCAATCGATACGGTCGGTATCGGCGCGTTCCCGCTGTTGCCGGGGCGGCCGAACAAGTGGCTGCGCGATTTTTTGGCGGCCCGTTTTGGCAACGCCAATATGCCCTACACCATTCCCGAGCCGGACCAGTATTTGGCGGAAGATTCGGCACGCATCGCGACGACGGGGATGCATCTCGGGCGCTATGATGATTTGACGCTGGCCGCATCGCTGGGGCCGGGGCGCGCCAGGGGATATGTGGAGCGTTTCCGGCAGGGTGCGGCGGGCTGGTACCACATGCCCGTGGCAACCACCGACAAAAAAGCGGTTGAACGCAATGTCATGAGAGAAATCCGGTACTGTGCAATCGGGGTGCATCACAGCGAAAACCAAGAGAGAATCATCACGCATCTCTATGAAGTCGTGTCGGTTCGCATGGTAAAAAGATGCGACATGTCCGTTGAGCAGACCGGAAAGACTGATCCAGCCAACGCTGAAGAGTACTGGCTCTTCGAATTGGGTTATGCGAGGCCGCTGGTTCAGCCGATACAAATGCCGGTCAGAACTTTCAAATTCCAACTCACCAATGCCGCCGATTTGCTGATTGCAGAAAACTGGGACGTCCTGCCAAGGCGGTATGCGTTGCTAACGTAGATCAATGACCGACATCTGGAGCAGGAAAAAGAGGTCGGAAGTAATGTCGTTGATCCGCTCGCGCGGAAACAAGGCAACAGAGTTGCGTTTGATCGAAATTTTTCGGGAGTACCGTATTACCGGCTGGCGGCGCAACCAGCCGCTTTTGGGGAAGCCGGATTTCACCTTCAGGCGTGAGCGGGTGGTAGTTTTCGTGGACGGTTGTTTTTGGCACGGTTGCCCAAAGTGCTACAAGCGCCCCGGCAGCAACCAGGAATTTTGGGATGCAAAGTTTGCCGCCAATCGCAAACGGGACAGATATGTGAGCCGCGAGTTGCGCCGCGGGGGGTGGAAAGTTGTCCGTATTTGGCAACACCAATTGGGCAAGCCCGCCCGTGTTGCAGGCCTCATAAAACGTGCCTTGGAATCCGGTTAGCAGTCTTGATGTAATTTAAGCCTTGTGATACAACTGCCCACCCTGCTTCACGAACTCCACCGCCTCCCGCTCCGCGCCTGTCAATACACCAGATCGTGATCGCCCACATTCACCGGGATAATCTCTTCATCCTGGATCAAAAGTTCCAGTGTGATTCGGTAAGAAAGGTTGATGGAAACCGAATGCAGCCCTTGCAGCTTTCCACTCAATGCATGTAAACGCAACGAGGGGTGGTGCGGATTCATCTCCAGCAATTGCAACGTCTTGAGGTATTGTTTTTCCAGTTCCGGATGACGCTTGAGAAAACGCCCGGCGCGTTTTTCATATTGTTCGGTAAATACAAGCAGGAAGCTCATGCGACCGATTTTTTCACACGTTCGACGTGCGCCGCTGGCGACTCCTTCACAAAGCGCCCCGCCTTGATGTCGGCACGTGTTTCGGCCAGCGCCGCTTCCAGCTCGCACTCGCGCAGGTAGTGATATTGCTCAATTTCCATCACCACGAAGCGATCCTTGCCGCGCACCGAAACAATCGCCTCCTGTCGTTCAGCCAGCACAGCCTCGATGGCGGCGATGCCTTTGGTTTTAAGATCGTTAGCAGTCAGTTGAGACATGGCCCCTCCTCATGGAGTTGTTTATAGTGCGCTGAATAATACTCTCGATAATGCGATTCAGCAACATCATCCAGCAAGCTGTAATCAAGCCTTGCTATATAACTGGCTGCCCTGCTTCACGAACTCAACCGCCTTCTGTTCCATGCCTTTTTGCAGTGCCGCCTGCTCATCCATACCCTCCTGCGCGGCGAAGTCGCGCACATCCTGCGAGATCTTCATCGAGCAGAAGTGCGCGACCTTGCCGGATTCCCTAGGCAGGGTTTCGTCGTGGAATTCGCGGGTATTGTCGGGGCGAGGCACGGAGATTCATAGGAACGTGCCCCGATTTTTCACGAACAAAAGCGAACCGCGATGCACCTCGTTTGTTTATTCCACGCGCCAAGCTGCTTGACATGAGCTTCTTTACTGGTATTCTGCATTCTAGAATCTAGAACGCAGGTACGGATTATGGCGATACTCAAACCTCAGGACATTCTGGTAATGCTGAAGCTGGTGGCCTTGGGCCGGCGGCCGTGGTCTTATTCCGGGCTGGCGGTGAGCCTGGGCATGAGCCCGTCGCAGCTCCATTCGGCGGTGCGGCGCGCGTTGGCTGCGCAGCTTGCGGTCAAGAAAGAGGACATGATCACGCCGCACATCCGGAATCTTGAGGAATTCGTTGTCCATGGGCTCAGGTATGCCTTTGCGCCGGAAATCGGGCGGCCATCCCGTGGCATTCCTACGGCCTATGCCGCCCCGCCGCTGTCCGGGTATTTTTCCGATTCTGACGAGCTGCCCCCGGTTTGGCCTGACCCGGAAGGGGAGATGCGGGGCGTGGCTTTTTCGCCGCTGTATAAGCTGGCTCCACAAGCGGCACGCTCGGACCCGGCTCTCTATGAGTTGCTGGCACTGGTGGATGCCATTCGTAGCGGCCGGGCGCGTGAACGTGCTTTGGCAATCAAGGAGCTGGGCAATCGATTGGCGAAGTATGCGTAGGGCGGCCAATCCAAATCTGGAAATCATGGAGAGCGCAGTCGCCCGCTTGGGCGCATTGGCGGATGAAATGGTTTTTCTCGGCGGATGCGCCACGGGCCTGCTGATCACCGATGCGGTGGCGCCGCCAATCCGTGCGACAAAAGATGTGGATGCGATTGCAGAGGTGGCCTCGCTGCTCGGGTATCACCGCCTGTCAAAGCGCCTGCGTGATCTTGGTTTCAGTGAAGACCAAAGCACTGACGCCCCCATATGCCGCTGGCAGGCCGGTGGCATTTTGCTGGATGTGATGCCAACCCATTCGGAGATTCTGGGTTTTGGCAACGAGTGGTACCAACCGGCATTTGACGCGGCCGTTTTGGTAACGCTGCCTTCCGGCAGGAAGATACACATGGTCTCGGCACCCTATTTCCTGGCGACCAAGCTTGCTGCATTTGATGGCAGGGGGCAAGGCGACTATATGTTGAGCCACGATATGGAAGATATTGTGGCGGTATTGGATGGCAGGCCCGAGATCGTTGCCGAGGTACTGAACTGCGAGCGCCAACTGAAAAATCACCTTAAGGTCCGATTATCCGCCTTGATAGCGGATGAACGATTTATCGAAGCGCTGCCCGGCCATTTGCCCGGCGACACGGGCAGCCAGGCAAGGGTACCGATTATTTTGCAACGCATGCGGGCATTAGCTGCTCCATGAAAATGACAGGTTAGGCTGAGCTAACCCGCATACACAGACCTCAATAGACTTGAGGGCCGGCATCACATTACTCCTCCGGAAAGCAATACCGTCAGGCCTTGCTATACAACTGGCTGCCCCGCTTCACGAACTCCACCGCCTTTTGCTCCAGGCCTTTCTGTAATGCAGCAGCTTCATCCACGCCCTCCTGCGCGGCGAAATCGCGCACGTCCTGCGAGATCTTCATCGAGCAGAAGCTCGGGCCGCACATCGAGCAGAAGTGCGCGACCTTGCCGGATTCCTTGGGCATGGTCTCGTCGTGGAATTCGCGCGCCTTGTCCGGGTCGAGGCCGAGGTTGAACTGGTCTTCCCAGCGGAATTCAAAGCGCGCCTTGCTTAACGCGTTGTCGCGGATCTGCGCGCCGGGGTGCCCCTTCGCGAGGTCGGCGGCGTGCGCGGCGATCTTGTAGGTGATGATGCCTTCCTTGACGTCGTCCTTGTCCGGCAGGCCGAGGTGTTCCTTCGGCGTGACGTAGCACAGCATCGCGGTGCCGAACCAGCCGATCATCGCCGCACCGATCGCGCTGGTGATGTGGTCATAGCCGGGCGCGATGTCCATAGTCAGCGGGCCGAGCGTGTAGAACGGCGCCTCGTGGCACCACTTCTGTTGCAGGTCCATGTTCTCCTTGATGAGGTGCATCGGCACGTGGCCGGGGCCTTCGATCATCACCTGCACGTCGTGCTTCCACGCGACCAGTGTTTGTTCGCCGAGCGTCTTGAGTTCACCGAGTTGCGCCTCGTCGTTGGCATCATAGATCGAGCCGGGACGCAGGCCGTCGCCAAGGCTGAAGCCGACGTCGTAGGCCTTCATGATCTCGCAGATCTCCTCGAAATGCGTGGCAAGGAAATTCTCCTTGTGGTGCGCGAGGCACCATTTCGCCATGATCGAGCCGCCGCGCGACACGATGCCGGTCATGCGTTTCGCGGTCAGCGGCACGTAGCGCAGCAGCACGCCGGAATGGATGGTGAAGTAGTCCACGCCCTGCTCGGCCTGCTCGATCAGCGTGTCGCGGAAAATTTCCCAGGTCAGGTCTTCGGCCTTACCGTTCACTTTTTCCAGCGCCTGATAGATCGGAACTGTTCCGATCGGCACCGGCGAATTGCGGATGATCCATTCGCGCGTCTCGTGGATGTGCTTGCCGGTGGAGAGGTCCATCACCGTGTCGCCGCCCCAGCGGATCGACCAGGTCATCTTCTCGACCTCTTCCTGGATGCTCGAGCCCAGCGCCGAGTTGCCGATGTTGGCGTTGATCTTCACCAGGAAGTTGCGCCCGATGATCATCGGCTCGGCTTCGGGGTGGTTGATGTTGGCGGGGATGATGGCGCGGCCCGCGGCCACTTCGCTGCGCACGAATTCGGGCGTGATCTGCTTCGGCATCGGCGCGCCGAAGTTCTCGCCGGGATGCTGTTGCAGCAGCATTTCGGAAAGTCCCTCGCGCTTCTGGTTCTCGCGGATGGCGATGTATTCCATCTCCGGGGTGATGATGCCCTTGCGCGCGTAGTGCATCTGCGTGACGTTCATGCCGTGCTTGGCGCGGCGCGGCGTGCGCCGGAGGTTGAAGCGCAGCTCCGCCAGCTCGGGATCGTTGAGGCGCTGCTGCCCGTAAGCGGAAGACAGCTTATCCAGCGTCTCGGTATCGCCGCGCTCGGTGATCCACGCTTCGCGCAATGCGGGCAGGCCGGAACGGATGTCGATCTTCGCCGCCGGGTCGGTGTAGGGGCCGGAGCAGTCGTACACGTAGATCGGCGGGTTCGTTTCCGCGCCCATACCGGACGGGGTTTCGGACTGGGATATCTCGCGCATCGGCACGCGGATATCGGGGCGGCTGCCCTGCACATAGACCTTGCGCGAATTCGGCAACGGCTTGATGGCCGCGGCATCGACATGCGCGGCTTCGGCGATGAATTTGGGATTGGCGTTCATGTGATGCTCCAGAAAATCAGGAAACATCGGGTGGATGCTTCCCTTTGCGGCATTACCCGTACAGGTTCAAAGGGTGTCTCTCACTCCGCCCGGCTCAGATACCGGCGAAGACCCCTAGCGAGGGTGGCAAGGTACTGTAAAGGCGCACCGAATGCAAGTTCGCCGGTTGGTATTACCCCGCCGTTGCGACTATAATTCGCCACCTTTCAGCCTTGACGCCTGTCCAAACACACAAGATGCAGTTGTTCGCCTTTGGCATTAACCATCAGACCGCACCGCTCGACGTGCGCGAACAGGTCGCGTTCAACGCCGACGGGCTGGAGGATGCGTTGCGCAACCTGGTGGGCAACGGCGCGGCGAAGGAGGCGGCGATCCTGTCCACCTGCAACCGCACCGAACTGTATTGCAACGCCGCGCAACCCGATCAGGCCATCGACTGGCTGGCGCACTACCACCGCCTGCCGCGCAAGGATCTCGACCCCTATCTCTACACGCTGCAGCGCGAGCAGGCCGTGAAGCATTCGTTCCGCGTGGCGAGCGGGCTGGATTCGATGGTGCTCGGCGAACCGCAGATCCTCGGACAGATGAAGCAGGCGGTGCGCCAGGCAGAAGAGGCCGGCACGCTGGGCTTCCTGCTGCACAAGCTGTTCCAGCGCACCTTCTCGGTCGCCAAGGATGTGCGCACCCAGACCGAGATCGGCGCGAACCTGGTGTCGATGGCCGCGGCGGCGGTGCGGCTGGCCGAACGCATCTTCCCGAGCATCGCCGAGCAGCGCATCCTGTTCATCGGCGCGGGCGAGATGATCGAACTCAACGCGGTGCATTTCGCGGCGCGCTCCCCCAAACACATCACCGTCGCCAACCGCACGCTGGAACGCGCCCACGGGCTGGCACGGCGCATCAGCGGCCATGCGATCACGCTGAACGAGCTGCCGGAGCAGCTTCCGCACCACGACATCATCGTCACCTGCACCGCCAGCCCGCTGCCGATCCTCGGCAAGGGGATGGTGGAGCGCGCGCTGAAGGCGCGCAAGCACCGCCCGCTGTTCATCGTCGACCTGGCCGTGCCGCGCGACGTGGAAGCGGAGGTCGCGGAATTGAGCGACGTGTTCCTGTACACCGTGGATGACCTCGCCGAAGTGGTGAAGGACGGCCTCGACGCGCGCCAGAATGCAGTCCAGGAAGCCGAGGTCATCATCGATTCCGGCGTGGCCGATTTCGTGCACTGGATGGAATCGCGCGAGGTGGTGCCGACCATCCGCGCGCTGCGCGACCAGGCCGAGCGCAGCCGCCGCCGCGAGATGGAAAAGGCCATGCGCCTGCTGGCCAGGGGCGAGAGCCCGGAGAAGGTGCTGGAAGCGATGAGCAGCGGCCTGACCAACAAGTTCCTGCACGCGCCGACCCACGCGCTGAACCAGGTGCACGGCGACGACCGCGAGGCGTTCCTCGATGTGATCCACCGCTTGTACCATCTGCACTCGGAAGAATGATTCCGACCCTATTTCATCGGTGAAACTGTGTTGGCTTCCTCGCTCACTCCTTGCCGTGCTAGCCGCACTGTCTGCGTCGTTCGCTCGTCGCCGCCTTGTTTGACCTTTGAAATAGGGTTGGAATGAAAGAAAATATTGCTGCAAAACTTGCCCAGCTGAGCGAGCGCCTGCTCGAAGTCGACCAGCTGCTGAGCACCGAGGAATCCACGAAGGACATGGACGCGTTCCGCAAGCTGAGCCGCGAGCGCGCCGAGCTGGAACCGGTGGTGACGCTGTATCACGCCTACCGGAGCTGCCTGGCCGACATCGCCGCCGCGCAGGAGATGGCGGGCGACCCCGAGATGAGGGAGTTCGCGCAGGCCGAGATCGCACAGGGTGAGGAGCGCCTCGCGCAGCTCGACCGCGACCTCGAAGTGCAACTGCTGCCCAAGGATCCCAACGACGAGCGCAACGTGTTCCTCGAAGTGCGCGCCGGCACCGGCGGTGACGAGGCGGCACTGTTCGCCGGCGACCTGTTCCGCATGTATTCGCGCTTCGCCGAGCGCCGCCGCTGGCAGGTCGAGGTCATCTCGGAGAGCCCCGGCGAAATGGGCGGTTACAAGGAAGTCATCGCGCGCATCGCCGGCCAGGGCGCGTATTCGGTGTTGAAGTTCGAGTCCGGCGCGCACCGCGTGCAGCGCGTGCCCGCCACCGAGACGCAGGGTCGCGTGCACACCTCGGCGTGCACCGTCGCGGTGATGCCGGAAGTGGATGAGGTGAGCGACGTGGTGCTGAACCCCGCCGACCTGCGCATCGACACGTTCCGCGCCAGCGGCGCGGGCGGCCAGCACATCAACAAGACCGATTCCGCGGTGCGCATCACCCACCTGCCGACCGGTGTCGTGGTCGAGTGCCAGGACGGCCGCTCGCAGCACCAGAACAAGGCGCAGGCGATGCGCGTGCTGGCGGCACGCATCATGGACGCGCAGGTGCGCGAACAGAACGCCAGGATCGCCGCGACGCGCAAGAGCCTGGTCGGCAGCGGCGACCGCTCCGAACGCATCCGCACCTACAACTTCCCGCAGGGCCGCGTCACCGACCACCGCATCAACCTCACGCTGTACAAGATGGACGCGATCATGGACGGCGACATCGGCGAGCTCACCGGCGCGCTGATGGCCGAGCACCAGGCCGAGCAGCTCGCCGCGATGGCGGAAGACGGTATCTAGGTCGTCCGGTCTATTGACCCTGCCGCAAGGGTGGGGTAGCGTCCGGTCAGGGAACGCGACGAACGCTTCGTCGCCACCCCTGCAAGCGGAAGTTTGACATGGGATGCCAATCGGAACCGGAATTCGGCTTATGAACAATACGACAATGAAAATCGTCCTGACGCTGACGCTGTCCGCGATTTTTCTTGCGATTGGCGCGATGGCGCAGGCCGCCCCGCAGGAAAAATCTCCCACCCGCGAAAAGGACAACTACCAGATATTGTTAAAGCAGTTCAGGCAACTTGCCCTCAAGGGCAATATCGCCGCGCAAACCAGCCTCGGATTCATGTATGCCAACGGGCGCGGCGTGCCGCTTGATCACAAGGAAGCGGCGATGTGGTACCGCAAGGCGGCCGAGCAGGGTGACGCGGATGCGCAGTTCACCTTGGGCATGATGTACGCCAACGCGCAAGGGGTGCCGCAGGACTACAAGGAAGCGGCGGCGTGGTACCGCAGGGCCGCCGAGCAGGGATACGCAAAGGCGCAGTACCATCTCGGCGCCATGCACGAGATCGGGCAGGGCGTGCCCCAGGACTACAAGGAGGCGGCGATATGGTACCGCAGGGCCGCAGAACAGGAAGCCCTGGATGCGCGCCGCAAGCTTGCCGAGGCATTCAACGAAGCACGGCGCGGCGCACCGAAATCGGAAACCGACGCGCAAGCCGCACGGATCGAGGAATCGGCCCGCGCAATGGCCGAACGGGAGGCGGCCATCAAAAAAGCAGAAGCCGAGGAAAAGGCCAAAGCCGAAGCGGCAGCAGCGCTGGAGGCGCAGCGCAAGGCAGAACTGGAAGCGGCGCAAGCCAAGGCCGAGGCGGAGGCTGCAAGACTGAAAGCAAAACAGGAAGAGAAGGTTGCCGAATCGGCGCGCGCGATGGCAGTCCGTGAAGAAGCGCTCAAGAAAGCCGAAGCTGAAGAAAAGGCCAAAGCCGAAGCGGCGGAAAAAGCCCGAGCAGAGGCGGCCGCCCGGCAGAAGGTACTGGAAGCGCGCCGCAAGGCCGAGAAAGAGGCGGAGCAAGCCAGGATCGACGCCGAAGCGGCAAGGCTGAAAGCAAAGCACGAAGCCGCGCAACAGACCCACGTGACCGCGGACGAAGACCGGCAGAGCGTGGCGCGGGACTACCAGGAAGCCGCGTCGCAATACCGCAAGGCAGCCGAACGCGGCGATGCAAACGCGCAATTCAATCTGGGTGCAATGTATGCCAATGCCCAAGGGGTGGCACAGGACTACGCCGCAGCCGTGTCGTGGTATCGCAAGGCCGCGGAACAGGGGCACACGAAGGCGCAATACAACCTTGGCATGATGTACCTCAAGGGGCAGGGCGTTAACTACGACTATCTGCAGGCGGTGAAATGGATAGGCCGTGCCGCCGAACAGGGCAGTCCCGATGTATTGCGCCAGAAGAGGCTGCAAAGACGCACCACGGGCTTTAATTGAGCCGGCATAGACCAACCATGCCGCCCGTACCCGACCCGGCTCGATCGCATACCATCGGTTCCATCCTGGCTCGCGATAGAGCAGCACTGGAGTCCGCGTTATCGCTGGACTCCGCCACGGCGCGCATCGAGGTGCAATGCCTGCTGCAAGCCGTGCTGCGGGTGAACCGCACCTGGCTGCTCACCCATCCCGAACAAATCCTCGATACTGAACAGCAGGCGCGTTACGCCGCGCTGCTCGGACGGCGCCTGTGCGGCGAACCGATCGCCTACCTCCTCGGCGAACGCGAGTTCTTCGGGCTGAATTTCAAGGTCACGCCCGCGACACTGATCCCGCGCCCCGATACCGAGCTGCTGGTCGAGCTGGCGCTGCAGCACATCCCGCAACGCGGTGCATTCCGTGTGCTGGACCTCGGCACCGGCAGCGGCGCGATTGCGCTTTCCATCGCCCATGCGCGGCCGGATGGCGAAGTGACGGCAGTGGATGCGTCTCCGGATGCATTGGGCGTGGCGCGGGAAAACGCACGAAGCCTGAATATCGGCAACGCGCGCCTGCTGCGCAGCGACTGGTTCTCCGCGCTGGCCGGCGAGCGCTTCGACCTGATCGTCTCGAATCCTCCCTATGTCGCCGACGGCGACGCGCATCTCGCGCAGGGTGACCTGCGCTTCGAGCCGCGCACCGCGCTGGCCTCCGGTGCGGACGGGCTGGACGACATCCGCCGCATCGTCGCGGGCGCGAGGGAGCATCTCCATGCCGGCGGCTGGCTGCTGTTCGAGCACGGCTACGATCAGGCCGGACGCGCGCGCGAACTGCTCGGTGCGGCGGGTTACACCGAAGTATTTTCGGCGCGCGACCTGGCGGGAATCGAGCGGGTAAGCGGAGGGATGAATCCCCCGATAGCGTCCGCCCTTCGACAGGCTCAGGGCGAACGGACTTATTTTGCGCCCCTTATTTGTCAGCCCCCGGCCTTTCCGGCATAATCCGCCCTGCCGTTCAGACCCATGGGAGAGCGTGTCACCCAGCACCGTTACACGGACTGTGACACCGCCGAAGGCGCAACACCCGCAACCGCTCAGGCACAAGGAACCATGGGGACAGGCAAATCTGGAGAGCGCCGCTTCCAGCGGCCACCGAAGGGGCACACAACGCGAGTTGTAATCTCTCAGGTATCAAGGACAGATGGGGCGAGGCCATGTGGCCTCGCCCTTTTTATGTACTGAAAGCGGACATGACTCTCAAGACGACTCCTTTGAATGCAGCACACCGCGCGATGGGCGCAAAGATGGTCGATTTCGGCGGCTGGGACATGCCGGTGAACTACGGTTCACAGATCGACGAACATCACCAGGTGCGCAACGATTGCGGCATGTTCGACGTGTGCCACATGCGCGTGGTGGATGCGAAGGGCGACGGCGTGCGCGCCTTCCTGCGCTACCTGCTGGCGAACAACGCCGACAGGCTGACGCTGCCCGGCAAGGCACTGTATTCCGCCATGCTGCGCCCGGACGGCGGGGTGATCGACGACCTCATCATCTATTTCATGAGCGAGCAGTGGTTCCGCATCGTGGTCAACGCGGGCACCGCGGACAAGGACATCGCGTGGATGAGGCAGCAGGCCGCGACTCATGCGCCGCAACTCACCATCACCTCGCGCGACGACCTGGCGATGGTCGCCGTGCAGGGCCCGAACGCGCGCGCCAAAGTATGGCAGGTACTGCCGCAGACCAGGGAGGCGACCGAGAATCTGGTGAATTTCCAGGCCGCGGACTGCGGCGAATACTTCGTGGCGCGCACCGGCTATACCGGCGAGGACGGTTTCGAGGTGATGCTGCCGAAAGAGAAGGTCGAGGAGCTCTGGTACGCGCTGAACAAGGCAGGCGTGCCGCCCATCGGCCTCGGCGCGCGCGACACCCTGCGCCTCGAAGCCGGCATGAACCTCTACGGACAGGACATGGACGAGAGCGTGGGTCCGCTGGAATCCGGCCTCGCCTGGACAGTGGACCTGAAGAGCGAGCGCGACTTCATCGGCAAGGCGGCGCTGCTCGCTAACCCGCCGAGCAAGAAACTGGTCGGACTCGTGCTGCTGGACCGCGGCGTGCTGCGCGGCCACCAGAAGGTGCATACCGCGCACGGCGAAGGCGAGATCACCAGTGGCAGTTTCTCGCCGACCCTGAACCAGTCGATCGCACTGGCGCGCGTGCCGCAGGAAGTGCAGATCGGCGACCAGGTACAGGTGGCGATCCGCGATAAAATGCTTGCAGCGAAGGTGGTGAAGTATCCGTTCGCGCGCAACGGCAAAGGCCTGATATGAAGAACTGCCGCGCTCGCGACACCTCCCCCACCCTGTTGTCACCGTTCATTTTCTTTTGAGGATATAACCATGAGCAACCCGAGCAACCTGAAATACACCGCCTCCCACGAGTGGGTCAGGAGCGAAGCCGACGGCAGCATCAGCATCGGCATCACCCAGCACGCGCAGGAACTGCTGGGCGACATGGTGTTCGTCGAGAACCCCGCGGTCGGCCGCAAGCTCAAGGCCAAAGAGGAATGCGCGGTCGTGGAATCGGTCAAGGCAGCCGCTGACGTGTACGCGCCGGTCTCCGGCGAGGTGACGGCGGTGAACAATGAGCTGGACGGTGCCCCCGAGAAGATCAATAGCGACCCGTACGGTGCATGGATGTTCCGGATGAAGCCGGACAACACGGCGGATATCGCGGCGCTGATGGATGCGGCAGCGTATCAGGCCGTCATCGATAGCGAAGCCCACTAAAGCGCTGATTGGCCTACTGCACAGTCGGGCTGCGGCGTTGCGTGCTCGCTCACTCCTCGCCTACCAGCACGGTATGTTTTGTCGTTCGCTGATGGAACTACTAGCCATTCGACTAAGCCCGCAAGCGGGCAAGTCGCTGGTTATGCGCGGCGCCTTGCATCCCGACTGCTCGCGACGGCCACTCAACGTTTTAGCAATTTGTTCCAAGGATAGATAAATGCCTTTCATCCCCCACACCGAGCAGGACATCGCCGCGATGCTCGCGAGCATCGGCGCGAAGGACATCGACGCGCTGTTCGACGAGATCCCCGCCGCGCTGCGCAGCGGCAAGCTCGCCGCCATCGGCGACGGACTGAACGAGATGCAGGTCACGCGCCTGATGCACGGGCGCGCCGCGCAGGACGGGCAGCCGCTCAACTTCATCGGTGCGGGCGCCTACGAGCACCATATCCCCGCCGCGGTCTGGGAGATCGCCACGCGCGGCGAGTATTACACCGCCTACACGCCATATCAGGCCGAGGCCAGCCAGGGCACGCTGCAGACACTCTATGAATACCAGACCATGATCGCGTCGCTGACCGGCATGGACGCGTCCAACGCCAGCCTGTACGACGGCGCGTCCGCGCTGGCCGAAGCGATCCTGATGGCGGTGCGCGCGCACAAGACCTCGCGCCGCGTGCTGCTGCCCGCCGGCGTCAACCCGCTGTACCGCAGCGTGGCGCGCAGCATCGTCAGATTGCAGGACATCGAGCTGGTGGATATCCCGTTCGATGTCGCGAGCGGCACGACAGACCTCAAGGCACTGGGACAACATGCGGGAACCGACATCGCCGCACTGGTCATCCCGCAGCCGAACTTCTTCGGCGCGCTGGAGGACGTCGATGCGCTGACCGCTTGGGCGCATGCACAGGGCGCACTGGCGATCGCGCTGGTGAATCCGCTGGCGCTGGCTTTGCTCAAGGCTCCCGGGCAGTGGGCGGAGAAAGGCGCAGACATCGCGGTCGGCGACGGGCAGCCGCTCGGCGCGCCGCTGTCCAGCGGCGGACCGTATTTCGGCTTCATGTGCTGCAAGCAGGCGCTGGTGCGCCAGATGCCGGGGCGCATCATCGGCCGCACCGTGGACCTGGACGGCAAGCCGGGCTTCGCGCTGACGCTGCAGGCGCGCGAGCAGCACATCCGCCGCGCCAAGGCGACATCCAACATCTGTTCCAACCAGGGGCTGATGGTCACGGCGGCGACCATCCACATGGCGCTGCTCGGCAGCGACGGGCTGCGCCGTGCCGCGGCGGCATCACACGCCAACACGCAGGCCCTCGCGGTACAGGTGAGCGGCGTGCATGGCGTGAAGCGCCTGTTCAGCTCGCCGCATTTCCACGAGGTCGTGCTGCACCTGCCCAAGCCCTCCGCCGGAGTATTGGCAAACATGGCCGAACAGGGCATCTCGGGCGGTTTCGATCTGCAACCGCACTACCCCAAACTGGGCGATGCGATCCTGGTGTGCGCGACCGAGACCAAGACACCGGAAGATCTGCAGCGCTATGTGGCGGCATTGCGCCACGCGCTCGCCTGAGCAGCGCCGAAAGAAAGAGAGGTAACCTCATGCTGATATTCGAACGATCCCGCCAAGGCCGCCGCAACGCGGCACAGGCGCCGCATCACGCTGCCGCGATCAGCGGCATTCCCGCTGCACTGCTGCGCGAGGACCGCCCGCTGTTGCCGGAAGCCTCGGAGATGGACGTGGTGCGCCATTACACCGGGTTGTCGCAGAAGAACTTCTCCATAGACACGCACTTCTACCCGCTCGGTTCCTGCACGATGAAGTACAACCCACGCGCCTGCAACACGCTGGCGATGCTGCCGAACTTCCTCGCGCGCCATCCGCTCGCGCCGGAAGCCACCGGGCAGGGCGTGCTGGCCTGTCTCTACGATCTGCAGGAGATATTGAAAGACGTGACCGGCATGGCCGGCGTCAGCCTGATGCCGATGGCGGGCGCACAGGGCGAATTCGCCGGGATCGCGATGATCCGCGCCTACCACGAGGCGCGCGGCGACACGGCACGCAGCGAGATCATCGTGCCGGATGCGGCGCACGGCACCAACCCGGCCACCGCGGTGATGTGCGGCTACACCGTGAGGGAGATTCCGACCGACGCGAACGGTGACGTCGACCTCGATGCGCTGCGTGCGGCCACCGGTCCGCAGACCGCCGGGCTGATGCTGACCAATCCGTCCACGCTGGGCGTGTTCGAGAAGCGCATCACGGAGATCCAGAAGATCATCCACGACGCGGGCGGCCTGCTGTATTACGACGGCGCGAACCTCAACGCGATACTCGGCAAGGTCAAACCCGGCGACATGGGCTTCGACGTGATCCACATGAATCTGCACAAGACCTTCTCCACGCCGCACGGCGGCGGCGGGCCGGGCGCGGGCGCGGTCGGCGTGGCCGAGCGCCTGCTGCCGTTCCTGCCGCTGCCGGTGGTCGCCAAGCAGGATGAGAACCATCGTTGCCTGACCGAGGCCGACCTGCCGCAATCCATCGGCCACATGTCCGCCTTCACCGGCAACATCGGCATCCTGCTGCGCGCCTATGTGTATGCGCGCATGCTGGGCGCGGAAGGCATGCACCGCGTCGCCGAGTTCGCCACGCTGAACGCCAATTACCTGATGGCGGAGCTGGGCAAGGCGGGCTTCACCGTCGCCTTCCCGCAGCGTCGCGCCAGCCACGAGTTCATCATCTCGATGAAACCGCTCAAGGACGCCACCGGCATCTCCGCGATGGACGTGGCGAAGCGCCTGCTGGACAAGGGCTTCCACCCGCCCACCACCTACTTCCCGATGCTGGTCCCGGAATGCCTGCTGATCGAGCCGACCGAGACCGAATCGAAGGAGACGCTGGACGCCTTCGTCGCGGCGCTGAAGGAGATCCGCGACGAGGCCCATGCCACGCCGGAACTCGTGAAGGGCGCGCCGTACACCATGCCGGTGCGCCGCCTCGACGACGTGAGGGCCGCACGCGAACTCGACCTGACGTGGAAACCGACCGCAAGCACCCCCGCGGCCTGAAGCATGTCTGGCACGCGGTCCTGACCTCGCTGTCAGGGTTGCGCGCCGCATGGCAAGTCGAGGACGCATTCCGCCAGGAGGTGCTGGTCGCGGCGCTCGCCATCCCTGTCGCACTGCTCTCCCCCGCCGGCAACATCGGCAAGGCGCTGATGATCGCCAGCATCCTGCTGGTGCTGATCGTCGAGCTGCTCAACTCCGCAATCGAGGCGGCGGTGGACCGCACTTCGCTGGAGCAGCATCCGCTCGCCAGGCGCGCCAAGGACATTGCCAGCGCCGCGGTGCTGTTGAGCATCGTGAATGCGGCGGCGGTGTGGGGCCTGGTGCTGTTCTTCTGAATATCGCCGTGCCGTCCAACACCTGAGCTCCCTGTTCGTTGTACCATCCCGCCGACACACGGAGCGCGGACATGAGTGAACGACCCCGAACATCACCGGCGGAAGACAAGCCCTGCTGGCATAACCTGCCGGTGCAGGAAGCGCTGGCCGCGCTCGATGCGGCATCGGCCGGGCTCGGCTCCGCCGAGGCGCGGCGGCGCATCGAGCGATACGGCCCGAACCGCCTGCCTGCCGCCGCGCGCGACAGCCTGCCGAGGCGCTTTGCGCGCCAGTTCCACAACGTGCTGATCTATGTGCTGGTGGTCTCCGCATTCGTCACCGCAT